>CAYYUU010000945.1:0-3500 GCA_964474955.1 uncultured Alcaligenaceae bacterium
AACTCAGGATAAAGATCAGGAACATCGCGCCAGCCGGAACCCAACGCAAAATGGCCACATCGACGGAAAATCCGGCACGGTTGGCATATTCGCCCGTTGGTTTTGGTGAAGGCGGCGGAGTCGGAGGTTGTGTCGAGAAACCGCCTTGTTTGGGAGTCGAAGGTGCTTGGGTCGAGGCAAACCCGGAACTCGGCGGAGGAGGCGGAAAATCTTCCGTGAAAGGTTGCTCAGGGGAAGGAGTTCGCGGTTGCTCTGGCGTGAAATGGTCGGGTGCTTGGGGGGCCGGTGAAGGCGATGGCGGTTGGGGCGTTGGTGGGGTCGCGAAGCCCGGCATTGCCGGAGCCTGGAATTGCCCCTTACAAAGCGGACATGCAATGACTTGGCCGGCATGTTCGTCAGCGATCATCAGCTTTTGTTGACAATGAGGGCACAGAAGTTCCATAGCGATCTCGGATATGGTGTTGGTTTAGTTTCCAGAAGCGACATTCGAGTTGGCCGAGGGGTGAGAACACCTCAAGCCCTGCTGACGGCTTTCGATTTCAGAGAGGTTGGTGTTCTTCGGACTCTCCGCTGGGACATCGATAGTGCTATCTTCAAAGATACTTCGTAAACGGCAACTTACAATTTTTGAAATGCCGGGGCTAAAAAATCGAGGAGGTCCGCGGAAGTCATAGAGACCGCACCCACGGCATCCCGGGCGAGATCTCCGGCCGTGCCGTGCACAAAGGCTCCCAGTTGAGCAGCCGCAAAAGGCTCAAGCTTCTGACCGAGCAGCGCCGCAATAATCCCCGTCAAAACATCGCCGGAACCTCCGGTGGCCATTCCGGGATTACCGGTCGTGTTGCGGTAAAGCTTCGTGCCGTCGGTCACGAGGGTTTGGTGCCCTTTGAGGACAACTATGACGCGGTGTTGCTGGGCAAACTCGCTCACCATCTGTTCGCGGTCGTTTTCCAGGGCCCGGATGGGGACGCCGATCAGACGAGCGAATTCTCCTGGGTGCGGCGTCAGGATGATCGGCGAATCCGGGTTGGTGAGTTGTTCTTTCTGGCCGACGAATGCGTTGATTCCATCCGCGTCGAGCACGACCGGGATGGGCGAGCGTCCGACGACCTGCGGCACCAATTTTTTCAAGTCTTCGCTCTGGCCCAACCCTGGGCCGAGAGCCATCACGTCGTTGGCCTTGGCCTCCTCCAACAAAGCCGCGAGACACGAACTACATAACCGTCCCGCACCGTCTTGCGGAAGCGGAATGGTCGTGTAACTCGGATACCCCAACGCAACGACCGACCACGTTTCCTTGGGCAAAGCCACCTTCACGAGCCCAGCGCCGCTTCGCAAAGTTGCCGTCGCGCAGAGAATCGCTGCTCCGGTCATCCCCCGAGAGCCAGCCACAACGAGGACCTTCCCGAATGTACCCTTGTGGCTCTCGGGGGCTCGCTCCGCTAATGCCGGTAAGTTCGTCACAATTTGTAGGTTTGGCTGTGACATTGGGTGTCCTCGGGGGTTTTGGGAGATGACAAAGAGGTGCGTATTTCTCGCGATTGTACAGGGTAGGGAAATTGTGAGGTCGATAGAAGCCCGGTTCCAAAATTCGCTCTCAAAAACGGGAAAAAGCAACTACCGACATTGTTGCCGTGAGTCATAATGGTATTGTGGTGTACAGTAGTGAAAGGAAGTTCTGTACATGGGATAATGAATATGGACGCCACAACCCTTATTTTGCCAGAAGTTCAAGCCGAATCCAACAGCTTCACTTCAAGCATTCTGTTTCCCGAGATGGAACTCCACGGCGAACAACTGATCGTGGAACCGGAAACGATCCGTGGTTCAGTGTTACGCCGGAGTCACTTGAGTCCAACGGGAGACGTCTCTGCCATCCATTTGACGAATGGTTGCTCTCATCGGGCCCCTTGGTGTCCGTGTCGCGGGAGTGCGATCCACGGCGTCTCCTCGATTCGGTTGTTGCGTGGTGCCGCGCGAGCTTTGGAATTGGAACTGCTTCAGCGCGAGAAAGTCCCTCGCGCGGTCCAAATTTCGCCTTTGAGCGATCCGTTTTTACCGGCCGAAGAAATTCAGGAAGCCAGCAAGCAGGTCGTTGCCGTTTTGGCCTCGCACAACATCGAGGCGTGGATAATGACACGGGGCGAAATCATTCCGGAAATTCTCGACGCCTTGGTTCCGCACAGGGAATGGATCAAGCTTCGGATGCCGTTGACGACGTTGGACGAGGCCACAGCAGAACTTTTCGAACCCCTTGCGACTTCGCCTGCGACGCGGATCCGACAAATCCAGGAACTCCGCTCTCTCGACTTTTCCGTGCAGGTAAGTCTGGAACCTCTGCTCCCGGGGCTCACCGACAACAAGCAAAATGTCACGGGTCTGCTCCACAGACTCGCAGACATTGGGGTCTCAAGCGTCGCCGTTGGATATCTTCCTTTGACTTCGGGAATGACCGAGGTCTTTGCGGAAGTGTTGGGGCCGCATGGGTGGGATGCGGTCGCCTTGAATCCGTATCACCAGGGACTGATCCGACGAGAAACAGGGATCGGACCGGTGCGATACCTCGCCAAGAGTCAGCGACAGCGAAGTTACGGTTCGATGATGGCGTGGGGAGCAGAGGCGGGCGTTCGAATTACTGTGAGCGCAGCGAGTAATCCGGATTTCACAAGAGAGGTTCACGCCGCGCCCAAAGGAGAACCGCCGCGGTTACTTTGCGGGGGGTAGGTTTTTCTCCCGAACCTGAAGCGCGAGCGAAGGAGCTTTGATGGACCTTCGTGTTGTCGCAAGCCTGAAGCGCAAGCGAGGGAACACAACAAACGAAAGCGTCGTCGAGCCGCACTCTCAAACAGAACCAAACAGTCCTCTCGCTTGGGCGTTCGGATTGATAACACTCGCTGGTCGGAAAGTTGCTTTTAGCAGAGCGAAAAGCAACTTTCCGCCCAACACCCTACGACGACAAATATTCATCCGACTCGCCGAGCGAAGAGCGCGACTCCAAAACATAACCCAAACATAACCCAACAAACCAATCAAAAAGAGGCAACGAGGGTTCGTCCGGCTCCGTTGGCCAGTTCGTTCGCGCGCCCTATGGTTTTCCTTCCTTGCGCGTTCAGGAATTCTTACAATCAACTTTCTCCCTTGCTTACCCAACAGCCTGCCCCGCGCTCTTGGAAGGTCTCATCCAACGAGTCGAGAGTTCTCGATAGGAGTTTGTGCAGAATGCTGCCAGAGTTTTCGGAAAAAGTGGCCAAAGCCGAGGATCGTTATTTCTCTCTCCCAAGTGATCAACGCACAAGTTTTCTGGAGCAATTGCGTTCGTCCGATCCTGAAGTTGCGACCGAACTGGAGCGCAGACTCGGACAAAGCTCGGAGGCTCGCAGATCCACTCCCGCCCCGACCCTCGACAAAGAACCCGATCTCGCATCCACTGCCGCACAGCCCGTCAATCTGGAGCCTACATCGGGATCGAGGCATCAGTCAGAGTTTCCGGACCAGGCGGG
>CAYYUU010000946.1:0-3498 GCA_964474955.1 uncultured Alcaligenaceae bacterium
TTCCCGAATCAGGATTTCGAATAACGACTTGACGTCCATGCTCCTCCTCGACAGACGACTTGGCGTCCAGGTTCTTTCTCAACCCACTTGACGAATAGCTAGTTGTTCCGAGGCGGTCAAAAAGGGACAACGAAAAAGGAAAAATTGGGAAATGGGCGAAAATTCGTAGTTGTTCGAGTACGTGGTGTGGGTCGCGCTTCGGTCCGCCCAACCACGGAAGTTTGCACGTGTTCATTCCCTTTCGGTCGACTTCGAAAGCAATTCTCGGTTGGTTTGGGTACGGTTTCTTTTTCAAAGTCCCCAACGCAAGCGTGAACCGCTCTCAAGAACGCCAAAACACGACTGGAAGCGGATCGTAAGTGGTGTAGTCAAATCGATAGCTGACAATCCAATCGATTTGACTACACATTAGACTCGTTGATGTGACAAATTCCTGCGTACCCCAGACAACATGTCTGGGGCTTCTGTGGTCCCGGATTTTCTCTACCCCTGGATTTCCCCGAGGCTTTTCCAAACCATCCAACGACAAGGAGATCTGGCAAATGGCGAACGTCAGGAAGTGAAAAGGGTGATCGAAATGGTACGCGAAGTACAAAGACCACAACGGCAACTGGAAGGAGGTTCCGGGCTACACGGACAAACAAGCAACCCAATCGTTGGCCAACTGTTTGGAGCGGGAGGAAGTCCAAATACGCGAAGGTTTGATCAAGCCCCAGAGTCAAGAGCCACTCGAAACCCTATTCGGAGAGTACATCGGAGACCTGGAGCACGCAGGAAGGTGCCCGAAGTACCGCAAGGAAACCAGGCGATTGCTCGACCCAGTCCGAAGCAAATGTGGCTGGCAGATGTTGGAGGAAATTCAACCTCAAGCTTCATAAGACTTCTTGCAGCAACTTCGCACCGAAGGCCGATCCTCCAGGACGCTCAACGCCTATGCAAAGGGGTGGCTGACCGGATTCGAACCGGCGACATCCAGAACCACAATCTGGCGCTCTAACCAACTGAGCTACAGCCACCATTTCTACACTCTGAATAGTAACTAATCGCCAGAAAAAGGCAAGTGATCTCGGCCAATAGAAACGCCTCTGTATTCTTGAGTGTTGTCCTTGTTGTAAGCCTGGGGCGCGAGCGAAGGCCCTTTCTTGGCCTTGGCGTTTTGGACAAGCCTGAAGCGCGAGTGAAGGGGTTTCTTGTCCTTCGCTCTCGCCTCAGGCTTGAAACCTCCCCGGCCTTCGCTCGTTCCCCAGGCTTGTACCGAAGGGGGCCAACATCTTGTGGCTCCCTCGACCCGTCGCAGCTAACCCGGCCACGCCCATTTCTTACGAATAGGAAACCCCTCTGGTGCTATTTTCCTCTATCGGAAAGTGCGTTGTGGGGAGCACCTCACGGAATCGGAAAATTACCAATCGAGACCGATCCATTCGGCGTTTTGGGCTTTGGCATAGCGATTGCTCACTGATTGCTTGCTTTGCCTGACCACAACTCCGCGAGATTACTACGAGGCCGGAACCACAAGAGAAGCATCTCGCCAGGTTGTGGTCGGGTGATTGCGACGAAACTACACACGGGAAAACGGTTGACGAGCCCAACAGAACACCTAAAACGATCCGGGTGGGTCGATCCCGCAGTTCTAAAGACCGAACAGTATCGCGATCAAAGAGGGACGCCATGGCGGAACCCAATAAACCTGACACAAGCGTCAGTACGAGTCCGAAAGCTGCTCCCGCCAAACCAGCAGCCAAGAAACCCGCACCGAAAAAGCCTGCGGCGAAAGGTAAAAAGACCGACGAACGCCGGAATTTCTTGTGGGCCATGGTCGCGACTCCGTTTGCGTTGGCCTGGACCGCATTTACAATGTCTTCGCTGATCTTGACGCTCGGGACGGTGCGCTTCCTGTTCAAGAACGTCAGTTCCGATCCCCCAAGCACGTTCCGAGCTGGCCGACCCGATGATTACGCCCTCGGCGAAGTGACCAACCAGTTCAAGGACAAAGGTGCCTGGGTCATCAAGGAGAAAAACCCGAACGGCCAGACCATCATCTACGCGTTGAGTACGACTTGTACGCACCTCGGCTGTACGCCCAACTGGCTCGAGAACGACAAGAAATTCAAGTGCCCCTGTCACGGGAGCGGGTTCCACATCGACGGCGTGAACTTCGAAGGACCGGCACCGCGACCACTCGAACGATATGCCGTGAGCCGCACCGATGACGGCCAAATTCTGGTCGACAAGTCTCGGAAATTCCAACAAGAACTTGGCCAGTGGTCCGACCCCAGTTCGTACATCTTGACCTAATTGCTAAGCCTCGGGACAACGAAGAACCAACCTCAACTTCATATTGTCGATCCAGCGAGTAGGACTTATATCTCATGTCGATTGGTGAATACATACGCAAGTCGCAGGTGTGGAAGAGTATCTTCCGACACCCTGCCCCGACGGATCGCCGAAACCGCGTTGTGGTCATGCTCACCAACGTGTTTCTGCACCTGCACCCCGTTTCGGTCCGAAAGAGCGGGATCAATCTGAGCTATACATGGTGCATGGGCGGGTTGACGTTCTTCCTGTTCCTCGTCGAAACGATCACTGGCGTCTTGTTGATGTTCTACTATCGACCGACGCTCGAACACGCCTACAACGACATCCTCGAACTTCGAGACGTCACTACCCTCGGCATCCTCCGCGAGTTGCATCGATGGGGTGCCCACGCGATGGTAATTGCCATTTGGCTTCACATGTATCGTGTGTTCTTGACCGGAAGTTATAAACCACCGCGGGAGTTTAACTGGGGCGTCGGGGTGATATTGCTCGTTCTCACCCTATTGTTGAGTTTCACGGGCTACTTGCTTCCGTGGGACCAACTCGCCATCTGGGCCATCACGGTGGGAAGTAACATGGCCCGGGCCACGCCGTTTTTAGGGCACGAGGGGCCGGGGGCGAAATTCTTAAACGTCGGTGGAGTCGACCTCATAACGTCCGGGAGTGACGCGAGATACTTATTACTCGGGGGGCGCTTCGTCGGCGAAACGACGTTACTCCGATTCTATGTATTGCACTGTATAGCTTTACCGTTGGCGGTCGCCTTACTCATTGCCGTCCACTTCTGGCGAGTTCGGAAAGATGGCGGCATCAGCGGCGCGTTGTAAATTGAGTTCCAAGCGATAAACCGTAGGACAGGTTTGTAACCTGTCCCATCTTTCTTGGACAGGTTACAAACCTGTCCTACGGTCTGAAAATCGAAACTGTCTGTGATGATTACCAATGGAATATGAACCTCTTTCGACGTCCACGCAAATCGGCCTCGCGGTTTTCTATTTGTTCTGCGTGGCGATGAACGTTGGCTTCGCGGCCTACTGCTTCACGAAGCGAAAAGATCCACTCCAGACGGGCATCTGGAGTGTGGTGGCGTTCATCTTCTTCTTTCATGCCGCGGCGTATAGTGCCCATGCAGGATGGCGGCTCGATAGCAACATCAAGGCCCTCATCGACTATCTCATGGGG
>CAYYUU010000947.1:0-3496 GCA_964474955.1 uncultured Alcaligenaceae bacterium
CCGTGTGCCGTAACCATTGTCTTGGTTTTTGAGTGTCGCCTTTGGCTCCTTTGAAAGGACGCCTGCCTTTTCCGTTGTTGTTGTTCTCGGAACTCCAAAGGCCGCTCCTAACGAATCTCCCAAGCTACCTCAATGGAGTGTGTAAATGAAGGGAGCGACGGGCGTTCCGGTCAAGAAGATGAGCAACCCGAACAACAACAAGATGATCAGGATCGGCAACAACCACCACTTCTTGTTGTGGCCGAGAAATTCCCACAGCTCACGGAAAAAGCCCGGATCGCTTTCTCGGTGAGCTTCCGTTTCAAAGTCTTGCCGTGGTCGCTCGGTCATGGTTTCTCGTCCCACATCATCTCCCGTTCTCCTTTTGCTCCTCGATGCCGGGCTCTTTTCGCTCCAACGTCACGTTCCCGAACCCCCACCGCAAAACTCCCTCTAGCCTTCGCTTGGCATCCAAGGAGTAGGCCGGCTTGGCCTTCCGCAACCAGGCAAAATGTTCTTCGTATGCCTGCGGGATGTCGTCACTCCACCCGCTCTCGAGATGGACGGCGCCTTGTTTTTCGAGGCTGCCAACAAGTATCTTGGCAACCAGTTGATGCCCTTTGATCGTTGGGTGAACGTGGTCGATCAGCCAGCGATTCCCCGTAATTCCTCCAGGACTTCGGGCCTCAAATTCGATTTGCAAATTGACAAGTGGGGTGTTCGTAAGTTTCGCCGTCGCCACCATGTCCTTTCGCATCGGGGCAAGCATCCGCAGCGGACAAATGTCTTCTTCCAACGCGCGGGCGAACGCTCGCTTTGCTTTTCGCAGTCGCCCGACTTCTCGATACTTCCGCCCCATCAGAAAATGGACCAAGGCAAATCGGTCGTCGATCGCCCGCGCGCTCGTTAAAAAGTCGAGAGCCTCGGCTGGCGTCGCGGCGGCCCGAGCCTTCCGTAACAAGCTCTCAAAGCGGGCCTGCTCGTCCGTGGAAATGTCCTCGCGATGTTGGCTCTTGAAGGGAGGCCAATCCAGTTTGGCGACTGGCACCACGAACATCAGCGGAATCTTGGCCCTTCGAGTGATCGCGGTCATTTGTTGCAAGTTGAAGGCAAAGTGAGCCATCACCTTCGTTCGCCACACTTCATTCCGGTGGTACTTCTCGATTCCCCCCTTGAAATCCAGACGGGCATCGACCTCCGCCGGCAGCTTGGGAATGTCTCTCTGAGCTTGGTCCTTCCCCTCCCTCGTGAACCAAAGGACACCCGCACGTAGGAGGTTGTACGTTCGCAATTGGCTCACTTGGCGAGTTGGCCACGCAATGATTTTTGGCATGTCCCGAACGTGGGCATACGACCGATCTTCGAGGAATTCGTTGTGCCCTGTACAAATAATGATCATGTCCGGGTCGTAGTCCAAGACTTCGCGCAAGATCGGAATGAGGCGATAACTCGCGTAGGAAATTCCACCGCAATTGATCACTCGCCAACGTCGATTCGGTTCGGCAACGTTGAGGCTGATCTGCAGCCAACTGGTGAACGAGGTTTCCTTTTCGTAAGGACGTCCCTGGACTGTCGAGCCTCCAAGGACAAAAATTCGAAATTGATCCTCCGGCTTTTCCGACTCGAACGACTCTGGACAAAAGAACGTTGGCGTCCGAGACGGGGAAATTTCGTAGTGACCCGATTCCTCGTTCAAGACGAACAACGGATGGATGTCACTGAACCCGACGAACGGATCGTCCATTTCCGTCGGAAGCCCTCCACCGAAGAGTCGACACAAGATTTCAAGTAATACAAATGGCAGGAGGCTGAGCCCGATTGCAATGAGTCGAAACGCCCAGCGTCGCCGCGCCTTTCGTTTCGAGAGAGAATTATTGGAAGTTGCTGTGGTGGAAGCGGGCGAGGATTCCGCCGGTACTTGGTCAGCGACAGGAACTTCCGAAGTCGGTGGGGGAAGTGCCAGAGCATGTTCGCCTGGAATCGGCGGCTTATCAGGAAGGTCGTTCATGAGCACGATCCGGGAATCGTCCCGGCGAGAATGCGGGATGAAACGAGATGGAGAAACCCAACTCGATCTTTGGGCAGGAAAATTACAGAACTTCATCTTACAACAACGACCGAGTGTTGCAAGAATCCTCCAGCATCCGTCTGGTCCCTCGCTTGCAGCGTTTTTGGCTCCGGCCCGCAACGTGGCGTAGTTGTAACATAAAGCTGAGGTGGGGGCCGGGACCAAAAACGGTGCGAGCGAGGGGCCAGGGGGAAGCGGGGAACACATTTCCGGCGTTTTTCATGAAAAAGAACCTCGCATTCCAAACTGACAAAACACCCATTGTCAAATTCGAGAACCGTACTTTCTTAAAAATCCCTCATTTCAGGGTTGCCGGATTATCTCTCAAAGCTATGAAAACTAAACAATCTCCCTTTCTTACCCACCTTGTTGACCGGTGATTCCTGTTCAAGGATTGATTGCGCATTCACCCAGCAAGTATTTTCCCGTCACGCTTTACACATCTCCATCGAGAAGATGTGCAAAGGAGGTAGTCCGTACCATGCTTCGTTCATTACTTATTTCCCACGCCCGAAAAAATCAATCTTCTCACTTCCGTCTTCTTCTCGAAATGCTCGAAGACCGGACTGTTCCGTCGACGTTCGCCGTCACAAACCTCGATGATGCCGGCCCTGGTTCCTTGCGGGCCGCTATCGAGGATGCCAACGAGAACCCTGGATCAGACCACATTCGATTTGCTCGTGGTGTCCGCGGCACCATCGACTTGACGAGCCAATTGGTCATTACCGACGACGTCGAGATCCATGGCCCCGGGAAAACCAGATTGACCCTCGACGGCCAGGGTCAGACACGTATCTTCGCAGTCTTGCCCGCCTCATTCGTTGCCGCTGGCGACTTGACGGCCACTCCAACACTCACCCAGGTGGCAGAGTCACCGGAAGTGTCGATTCGGAACCTGACCATCACCAACGGACTCGCACTGAATGACGCTCCGGGGTACGCTGACCCATTTGGCTTCGGCGGTGGCATTTACAACATGGGCGGCACGATCGATCTGAATAATGTGTGCATGACCGATAACGCGGCCGTCGGCGACGTGTTCGGAGCAGGCGGAGCCATCGCCAATGAATTCGGTGGCATTTTGAGCGTTTCTCAAAGCCAGTTCGAGGACAACACGAGCACTGGTGGCTTTGGTGGCGGCGGGGGAGCCATCACGTCGGATCTGGGACTCGCCATGGACGATGCCGGAACGCCGACGCCGACCGGACAACCATCCATCGCCATCACCGGAAGCTCTTTCGAAGGAAATTCAGCGTCGGCACAATCCGGCTACATCGATGGTGCCCCGTTCTCAGGAATTGGCGTCGGTGGTGCAATTCTCAACGTCACTGGCCTGGTGACTGTGACTCGAAGCCACTTCGAGAACAACGCCGCCCAAGGGGGAACAGGGATCGTAGGTTCCACATCTGGAGGACCAGGGTTGGGCGGAGCGATCTCCACGGGCGACTC
>CAYYUU010000948.1:0-3485 GCA_964474955.1 uncultured Alcaligenaceae bacterium
GTAAATCTTCGGAATCCCGTCGGAGCCACCAATCACAAGTTCGTCTTTCGTCGGGTGACGATCCACTGTCATCAAACCGCCCTTGAGGGCTCCGGGCGTGATGCTCGTGATGTTGTCGACCAGTCGAGACGTCTTGACGACGCTCAACTTCATCGACATGTCGCGGCTGACGGTCACAAGGTGATCGTCTTTGGCAGAGAATACGGTATCGAGAACCCAATCGTTGTGGCCGCCATTAAAGAAGACCTGCTCGCCGGTTTTGGCGTCAATTGCTCGCGTCGAATTGTCGGCACAACCGAACGCAACGATCGTTCCATTCTTATTCCAACTCGCCCCATAGACAGTGTCGAACGTAATCGACTTGGACAGCCGGAGACGTTTTTTTCGGACGTCCCAAATTTGGACCTCTCCGAATCGCCCAGGCGACCCACCGGTCACGGCGAGCAACTTGCCGTTCGGAGAAAACGCGACTGACGAAATTTGCTCGGCCGCACCGATCAGACGACCGATTCGACCAGAACCATCGGCTTTGTGGAGCAACACTTCGTGATAGCCCGCCACGGCGAGTATTTTTCCGTCGGGCGAATAATCGATCGACGTAATGACAGGAGGCAAATTGTAAACAGGTGGATGGGCCGCATCAACGACGACTTTCGCGGTTTCGGGCGTATCGTCTTTGGCTCCCTCGGCAATCCAGGTCGCAATCATTTTGACCTGGCGATCGGTGAGCGTGTCGCCACTCGGCGGCATCTCGGCCCGCTTACCCTTGTGCGGGATGATTCGCTCGACAAGGTAGCTCTTCTTCGGGTCGCCCTGAACGACTCCGATTTCTCCGCTGTCGCCCTTTTTGAAGAGGCTCTCGTACGTGGTCATCACGAATCCGCCCTTGTCGCGGGCGGGCTGATGGCAACCCTGGCAATGTTGCTGAAAGATCGGTCGAACTTGCTTGTAATAACTAATGTTCTTGATCGCCGAGGTCTTGTCGTCTTTCTTTTTATTTTTGCCTTGACCGTTTGCAATCGGCAGGCCAAGAAGCAAAATCGCCAGGACACTCAGTCCCAGGCGCGTGGTCTGTCTCATAGAAGCGACTCCTGTTGCGAAATTCGCAATGTCGACACATTCGTACCACCAGCCCGTTGGAACGAGTCAACGCAATGGCAGGGGGAGTTTGGGATGACGATAAAGGCCGAGTAGAAAATTAGACCGGCCTGACAACCGTTGAGGAAGGAATACTATTTCGTCAGCTTATTATGAGATCTTGCCAGATCGATGGTCAACGTGCAAGAAGATTTTCGCGGGGATTTTGGGAACTCTTTGGAGAAGGGGGTGCGAACAGGCCCCGAAATTGGGGTTCATCGCGATTCTCTTCGAGCGCAGGCACAAGATCCGGTGGCGGACAAGATGCAACGCTTACTGTGAACCCGAAAACGATTTGGACGATCATGAATTTCTTGATCTGACGTTTCCAACGCAGAACTCCAAGTCGATTTTCCGTTGTGACGTGTTGCAAAAGAGTCCCTCAACCTGGGAGAATGTTAAGTAGGATGTCAAACTCATGAGATCCCCAGTGAGCCGAGGCAAGTTCAGAAGACGAATTCTCAAATGTTCCAATCCCGGAATCCTCGTGGTGGTGGATTGAGAGGCATTCCGACAAGGTGTGGTCAAGATGAAAAGAGTCCCGGAGTCGTGGAACATTGTTCTTGTTGGATATTGGAACCGCATGGTTTTCCAGCCAAACTGGGGCAAAGCTCACTTTTTCCCAGACGACGAAGTAGACGTTTTGCTTTCCACAAGTGACTTGGACCCCATTGAATACCGTGGCGAACTGGTCAAAATGCAAGTCTACTCCACGAAGCTCGTTTTTCGGCCTCGAGCACCGACCAATGACGAGTCGCTTCTGGTTGCGGGAGTGACGGCCCTCAAAACTCTGAAAAAACTCCCAGAAACACCGGTCTCGGGTATCGGAGTCAATTTCGCTTTCATCGAAGAAGCCGCTGGGGCTGGTCTCGCGAAAGACATCTTTGATTTTCCCGACGACAATCCTTTGCAAGAAAGAGGATGGGAAATTGAGGAGCGAACAACCTCAAGAACCATGATGTTGCAAGAGCAAAGGCTGAACTTTTCCACATCGTGTTCTGAGAAAAAACTCGTTTCCATTTCAACTTCGAGACCTTGATCCCCGAAGAATGGAGAATGACTCCAGCCCAAGTCCTCAAGGCCGCCCAACAACAATTAGGAGAGGATCAAGTTCTCCAACTGCGAGATTTGGCCATCAAGCTCGTTCATGACGTGTACGGTTTCGTGTTCGAAGAGGGAAACTCCGATGACGAGTAATCTGTTGGAACGCCAGGAGACCGGGGACGACGGCACCACAGCTTGACGCACGCAAACAGTTCCGCTTGCCGAAGAAGTCCTCGCGAGTGAATGACAGTTGGAAGAGAAGCTCGTCCGTTTCGACAAAACCCATTCGGCTCATCGCGGCGAATACCTGGACTCCTCTTGGCCACCTGAATGCGGGTACTGCGTCGACATCTGCTCGTGGATTTAACGCTCTCGGTCCCTCGAAAGAATCTGGGCCGAAAACCGAGCGACAGGAATCCGTGGCTGTCCAAAATGGTACACAAAATCGCCCATGGGGCTTTGTCGTCGGACTCCTTCTGCTCGTCCTCGCCACCATTGGTTTTATTTGGCAAATCGAATTCTTTCTTCGGCTTGGTCTCGCGACGGTAGTCGCAATAGCAATCTCGGCTTGCCTGTTTCTTTTGATCTTTTTCCGCAGTTCCAAACCCAACCTGCCTCAAACAGAGAGGACGTTTTGGGAGGGATTTGGCTCTGTTCTGAACCTCTTTCCCGCCGCCGCTCCGACCCCTGAGCCCACACCAACATCAGACATGCTGGAAGAAATCCGCGAGGAATTCGCGGAGATTCGTGCCCAGTGCAAGGCCAAACTCTCACCCACCCAGGAAGGAAACCAGAGTGCCTCTCCAACTGAACCAAAGCCGCAGCAGACTTCCGAACCGCAGCCAAGCGGAGTCACCAAGCAGGGTTTCTTGTGGGCCAAACATGAGATTGAGGAGTTGAAAGATCTTCTCGGTAAACAACGGACCAAGGAACTCGTCGAAGACCAGTATCAGATGTTCAAAGAACATCTGCAGAAAAAAACAAGAACTCGACGAGAAAAAACAAGAGCTGGAAACCCTGAAGGAAAAGCACCGGCATAACGAGCAATGTTGGAAGCCGTTTTACCAACTGTTAAGCCAAATCCTTGCGTCCATCCTCTCATTTGGTGCGTTTACCATCGGTGTTATTGTCGTTTACACCAAATCAGAAAACGCTGGGGCGATTCTTGGCGCCTCGGGTATGGTGGGGCCAGCCGCCGCTGCTCTTGGTTCTGCTTGGCGCGTTGCGAGCAAGGAGAAGCAGTAGAAAACCGATTCGTAACGGCCCAGCAAACCGGCCTAACTCATCTCCATCTCTTCCGCCAC
>CAYYUU010000949.1:0-3476 GCA_964474955.1 uncultured Alcaligenaceae bacterium
CAAATCGATGCCTACTATCTCCAACAGCAAGGACACACGGTTTCGGCCCAAGACAACCTGGAGCGTTTTCCCGAGTTGGAAGAAGAGTGGGTCCAACAACACGTCCCACAAACTATTGGTGATTCCAAGCACAAAGACGGCTTGAACAACTTGACACTCGACGACGCCAACTTCGATACGCTCGAAACGACTCAAACTTCCGGGCGATCGATCTTCCGAGATTACGAACTTCTCGAAAAGATCGCCGCGGGTGGAATGGGCGTTGTTTGGAAGGCGCGACAACGAAGTTTGAAACGGATCGTTGCACTCAAGATGATCCTCTGGGGCGAGGACTCCACCGTAGACCAACTGGCTCGGTTCCGCCGGGAAGCCGAAGCCGTCGCGAATTTAACCCATCCGGGCATTGTCCAAATCTACGAAATCGGCGAGCACGAGGGCAGACCGTTCTTCGCGATGGAGTACGTCGATGGCGGAAGTTTGAAAGACCGAATCAATGGCACTCCTTGGGCAGTCAAGCAAGCTGCCCAACTCGTCGAACGACTCGCCCGCACGGTCCATGTCGTCCATCAACAGAACATCGTGCATCGTGATCTCAAGCCAGCCAACGTGCTCTTCACCCACGACGGTCAACCGAAAATCGCCGATTTCGGGTTGGCCAAAAATCTCGCCGATCCCACCGGCCAGACCCGATCGGGAGCGGTCTTCGGGACGGCGAGCTACATGGCTCCCGAGCAAGCGAGCGGCCAAAGCAAGTCAGTAACCCCGGCCACGGACGTTTATTTCCTCGGGGCCATCCTTTACGAACTCGTCACAGGACGTCCCCCACACAAAGCCGAGACGCCGCTCGGAACCGCACAGGAAGTCATCCACATAGATCCTGTCCCTCCGACGCAGCTCAATTCAAGGCTGCCTCGCGACTTGGAAACAATCCTTCTCAAAGCCATCTCCAAAGAACCGGAACGACGCTATCGCAGTGCGGCGGCGTTCGCCGAAGACCTGCGGCGCCTCCAGGCCCGCCTCCCCATCCGGGCGAGACGGACCTCGATGCTCGGTCATCTTCAACTATGGCAGCGACGCAATCCAATGGTTGCCCGGTTGACGATCGTGTTGGCTCTGTTGTTACTCGTTGGCTTTACGTCGGCAACGTGGGCAGCCATGTATTTCCAAAACCTCGCCGCAGACAGACAGCAAGCGTTCCAGGAAAAAAATGAGGCGCTGAGACTGAAAAACCACACCCTCACGGAGAAAGAACGGCTGGTCAAGCAACTCGCCGAGGAGAAACGGACCGCCAGCGAACAGGTATTCTTATCCAATCTTGCCAAGGCCAACGGCTTTCGCTGGAGCGGTCAATTGGGACAACGGGTCGAGAGTTTGGCTGGCTTGAAGAAGGCGGCTGATCTGATCGACGAATTGGGAAAGGGACCCGATGATGTGCTCAAACTGCGTAATGCTGCGATCAACAGCATGGCTCTGTATGACCTGGTTCCCATCCGGACTTGGGAGAGAGATTATCCCAAGGCATTTGACCAACATTACAAACGATACGCTCGGGTTGACAGCGAAGGCCAAATCATCGTCCGTCGTGTGCGTGATGACGAAGCACTCGTGAAATTGGCGGGTGCCGGGCCAATTCCTGGCCATGGAGGCATTTTCTTTTCTCCCAATGGGCGCTATTTGGCGGCCTACTATTGCACGTTCTCTACGATTTGGGACCTGGAAGAAAAACGGCGTTTGCACCGCGTATCTACTTTTTATGGCTATGCATCGCGGAGGCCATTCCCGTTGGCTTTCTCTCCGGACAGTTCGCAATTCGTGGCACTCTCGCCCAAAGGTGAAATTCGAGTTTACGACATTGGCCAGGTCAAGCCCAGGTTGGCTATCGCCACGGGCACACCGCTCCGTAAAGTGCAGTTTGCCCCTGACGGAAAGCGAATTATCGTGAACCGTGGTGATAGTGACAACATGAACGAAGTCTAAATCTGGGATCTCGAAGCACGGAAACGAGTGCTGACCTTTCGAGCCCCCACCAGGCATTTGGGAGGAATGACCTGGTCCAACGATGGCCGGCTGATTGCCACCGGTGGGGAAGGCCCCGGACAAACCGACATTATTCTCTGGGATAGTCGCGACGGCCTTGAAATGGCACGGCTCAAGGGACATACCGGTTCGGTTCGAGATCTCAAGTTTACACCGGACGATCGTTTGCTACTCTCCCATGGTTGGGAAGGCCGGACGAAAGTGTGGAATCTGGCGACGAAAACCGATGTTCTGACCGTTGTGAATGGGCGATCTGTCAGTGACGGGAACTATGTCTTTCGGAGTGGATGTCTCTACCGAATCGAACGACCTCAAGAGCATTTGGTCATTCCTCGGCCTGATTCCAGGAGTCCCAGGCGTTGTCAGATGAATTGCAATGGTCAGTTCATCGTTTGTGCTGGAAGCCACAAGGTAAAATTGCTGGACCCACGCACTTATCGTCGTCTCGCGTTGCTCGAAATTGGACGGACACACTGGGCTCATTTCGCTCAGCAGGGCGCGTGCTTGTTTACCTGTGGGAACCCGGGGACTTTTCGTTGGCCAATTCACATGGATGACCGATCCAAAATCCTCCGGTTAGGACCACCGTTTCTTATTTCGAGGGAGCGGTGGAGCTACACTCCACAACGAATCGCTGTTGGCGGGCGAGGTTCTACTCTAGCTGCCTTCGATCCCAGTACGTCCAAAATCCGAGTTTGGAACATCGACGAGCCAGAGAAAGCCGTCTGGTTGGAGCACGCCGAGGCTCGCTATGTGTCCGTGAATCCCACCGGTGACTTGGTCGCCACGGGGACGTGGCATGGAACGAGAGTGAAGATCTGGGAGGCGAAGACTGGCAAATTGTTGAAGACCCTTTGGCCCTCGCGTGGCTCAGCCGCACCACAATTCAGCCCGGATGGACGTTGGCTCGTGGCTTGGGTGAATCGAGAATACGGTCTGTGGAATACGAGCACATGGGAGCGAGTCGGTCACTGGCCAACGAGGGTCTCGGTTGGCTTGCCCAGTGCGGTGGCCTTCGCTCCGGATGGTAAACTGGTAGCTCTGAGGATCGAAGGCCGTCGGATTGGCTTGTTCGACTTGCGCACTCAAAAGGAATTCGCCTCGTTCGAACTCCAGCACACGAAACATTTGGCAGGGACGCTTTCGTTTAGTCCCGACGGCAGGTTGTTGCTTTGCTCCTTCGTCGACTGTTACGAAATCTGGAACGTTGCCCGCGTCCGTCAGCGATTGGCCAAGATGGGACTCGACTGGGACCTGCCCTCCTATCCACCCCTCCCAAAAGCCGATGCCTCCAAACCACTCCGCATTGAAAACGACTACGGCCAATTGGAATACCTCGCTCGACGCGCAAAACGCCACAAGGTCGTTCCCACGGCGATACCTCGCCTCACGTTGCCAAAGAGTAACCCGAATCCGTTTTACGGCGTGAAGTTCTCCTC
>CAYYUU010000950.1:0-3474 GCA_964474955.1 uncultured Alcaligenaceae bacterium
AGGAAGTCGTCAACGAAGTCTTTGACTTGTTCGTCGACCTCGACGCCGACGACGAGACTGTCGATTTTCCCATTCTCTATGCGTCGGGCCGAAGCGGCTACGCCATGACGGAACTCGAAGGCGAACCGAAGGATCTGCGGCCACTTCTCGACGCCATCATGCAGAACGTTCCGGCCCCCGAGGTCGACGACGAGGCACCGCTGCAAATGCTGGTCGTGACGCTCGACTATAGTGAGTTCGTCGGACGTATCGCCATCGGGCGAGTGTTCGCCGGAAAGATTCGCAAGGGCCAGAAGATCGCCCTGCTCAAGCCAGACGGCTCACGTGTCAACAAGACCATCTCGCAACTCTACAGCTTTGACCGGCTCGGCAAGGTCGAGGCCGAAGAAGTCAGTGCAGGCGACATTTGCGCCGTCGTGGGATTGCCCGACGTCGACATCGGCGACACGATTGCGGACTTTGACGAACCCGCGGCACTTCCCCCGATTACCGTGGATGAGCCGACGCTGAACATGGTCTTCCGCGTGAACGATTCGCCGTTCGTGGGACAAGAAGGGGAATTCGTCACGAGCCGTCAACTGCGTGCTCGGTTGATGAAAGAACTCGAATCGAATGTGGCCCTGCGCGTCGAAGAGATTCCGGACCGCAAGGACGAATTCGCCGTCGCCGGTCGCGGGCTCCTACATCTGGGAATTCTGATCGAAAACATGCGTCGAGAAGGTTTCGAACTTTCCGTCGGCAAGCCTCGCGTCATCACGAAGGAAATCGACGGCAAGGTCATGGAACCGGTCGAATACCTGACCGTGGACGTGCCGAACGATCACGTCGGTCCGGTCATGGAACACGTGCTCAACCGAAAAGGGGAGTGCGTCAAGATGGAGTCGCGAGGAACGTTCAGTCATATCGAATTCACGATCCCCGCACGCGGATTGATCGGCCTGCGGACTCGCGTCCTCAACGCCACGGCAGGCGAGGCCATCATGCACCACAACTTCTGGAAGTACGAAGAGAGTAAGACGGGCGTTCCGGGTCGAATCAACGGCGTGATGATCTCGACCGAAAGAGGTCGTGTCACGGCTTACGCCCTTGATAGCCTGCAAGACCGGGGCGTATTGTTCGTGGAAGCGGGCGACGAGGTCTACGAAGGACAGATCGTCGGCGAACACTGCCGCGACAACGATCTACCGGTCAACGTGTGTCGCGAAAAGAAGTTGACGAACATCCGCTCGGCGACGGCGGAAAAGGGCATCATCTTGAAGAAAGCCCGAAACATGTCGCTCGAAGAAGCCCTCGAATACGTTGAAGACGACGAACTTGTGGAAGTGACGCCGACTGCCATTCGATTGCGGAAAATGCTGTTGAGGGAGTCGGACCGAAAGCGACAATCACGCGCGGCGAAGTCGTAGGCAAGAAGATTGGTTTTGAACGTAGGAATTATTGGGTGTCATCTTTCGCTCCGCGAAAGGACGCCTGTCTTTGTGTTAAAGTAGTAGGCACACTCCGTATGCCGTAACCAAGTAGTAGGCACACTCCGTGTGCCGTAACCAGTGTCTTTAGTTTTGTAGTGTCGCCTTTCGCTCCGCGAAAGGGCGCCCAAGACATCTCAGAAGTTCCCAATCGATGGCTCCAGCGAAATACCAAATTCGAGACGAGGATTGGAATTTCTGTACACAAAAATCACAAAAATCCCCAACATCTGATTTTTGTGATTTTTGTGTGCGCTTTTTCTACCTTCCACTGGAAAAATGACCTTTCGAAAATGCTCCTGGAAGGGTCAAAATGTGTACGCAAAAAGCGCAAAAATCAGGGCGAGGCATTTTGCGCTTTTTGCGTGCGCTGTTCCGGCCTCGGGTTCGAAACAACACCACAGAGGCGTTCTTTCGCGGAGCGAAAGACGACGACACTCTGCGAAACACCACACCACAAACGCCTACCGCCGTCTTGCAATCCAGGGCGTTCCCTGCACCTTGTGGCTCCAAATCTGTTTCCTTGATTTATTCAATTCCAGGAACTGCGGCCCATTTCGGCTCGCAACCAACACGGTCCCTTTGGAGGTGTAGGCAACGGGATACACGCTGGAAACCTTGGCATGCCAGACGACTTTGCCCGTCGAATCGTATTCCGCAATCTTGTTCGATTGAGTGACCAACACGTGGCCATTGGGATGAAAATCGACTCCTCCGAGCGTGTTGGCAATCGACAAATTGACCCGGAAACTGCGAACGACCTTTCCCTCCGGATTCAGTAACTCAAACTGACGACTCGAAAGCATGACGGCAACATTCCCATTGCGGAAACGGCGAGCGTAGCGAATGCGACTTTTTCGGATGTATGAAACTTGCTTGCCTTGGCGGTCAAAGATGTAAAGGCCGGACGGAGTGCCAACGAAGGTATTGCCGTTGGGGAGTCTCTGGCAACTTAATGGGCTTGAAACTTTTTTCGACCAGACGACTTTCCCATCGAAAGTTCGTTCGGTCACGATGCTGCCGCTATACTCGGCAACGAGCACCTTGTTTCCGCGGATGACTCGGAAGTCGCAAGGGTTATTCAGATTGTTGATTTCCCAACGTTTGTTGCCGGCCCGATCGACTTCGATGATCGAGTGTCCTTTCCGACCGCGACCAAAAACGATCATCGAGGTATAACCCAACAATCCACCCGCTGGATCGTACTTCGCCAAGTCAATTTTTTTGCCTCGCGTCTTCCACCAACGCAACCAGGCTTGCCGACATTTCGTTCTCGACTCGGCGGTTGCGCCCAGAGCTACCGACGGAGCCTTCTCGCCGGCGACGCGATAGAGAGTTTCTTCGGCCCGCCAGGCGCTCTCCAGGGGCATATCTTTCAGCAGAGCAATTAAGACCGGAATGGAGCGCCGATCCTTGTATGCCAACATTCCTAAACAAGCCCGGTATCGGACAGACGGGTTGGAGTCCGTGAGTAGCTTGCGGACTGCGTCGAGTTGAGTTTTCGCTCCGGCCAAGCCCAGTGCTTCGGCGGCGGCTCCGCGTCGTTCGGGAGACTTGTCTTGGAGCGCGGTCACGAAAACGGGATCGATTTTCCCTTCCCGAATCACGAGTTTTGGAAGGGCCGAGCGAATTTCTTCTTCGATGGCGGAATTGTCTGCGGCGGGCAAGTAATCGAGTAGCACACTGGCTGTGCCGGTGGGTTTTCGTTTGGCCAGGAGCCGCACGACGGCAGCGGCGACACTCGGCTGGGCCTGCGAACGAATTTTCGCGAGACATTTTCCGGCTCGATCCGCAACTTCCAAATCGCTGCTTTTCACGGCAACGACCAGCTGCTCGACTGCGGGAAGACCAATGGCCACTAAACCCTGAGAAGCCTTGGCCCGGACGGCGTACCGGTCGTGGCCTAATTGCTCCACCAAGACCAGGATGCGTTTTTGGAGTTTTTCGGACCCGGTTCGTTTGCGGAGAAACTGCAATATAGTATCGTAATCCGTCGCCACGCCCGTTC
>CAYYUU010000951.1:0-3474 GCA_964474955.1 uncultured Alcaligenaceae bacterium
GACTTTCTGCTTCCACACTTGCTTGCCGGTATCAGCCGTGTATCCTTCGACGACGTCTTCGTTGCCGACGAACACGTGCGACTTGGTCGCCAACAAGAAGTCGTCACCGGCCGTGATAGTGCTCCACTCGAACCCCTTTTTGTTCAAGTCGGCCAGTTGCTTGAGAACTTTTTTCCATTGCTGTTGGACAGACTTCTTGTCCGTTCCCGGTCGTGTGAGCTTGCGGTACAGATACTTCATGGAACGCGTTAGCTTGTTTCGCTCGGTGCTCGTCTTGGCGAAGTCGGCACGATTCAGTTTCGACAACTTTCGGCCCGTGATGGAGTAAGTGTACTTGCCGTCGAAGACGATTTCTTCGCCCGGAATTGTCGCATACCCAAGGTCACCGGTGTCTTGCTTCATGGCGACCATTTGGTGAGGACCCGAGGCGTAAATCTGTCCGTCCGCGAGAACGGCACGGAACCCGCCCAGGACTCCTTCGCGTCGCCAACTCACGTGTCGCGAATGCAATTGCTTGCCGGTCTTTCGGTCGAAGCAAACGGGCAACGCTCGGGCAGACGGAACGACGAGATACTTTTCGTTGGCCAGCAAATAACCCTGTGGCGAGAGGGCGTTTCGTCCCGCCTCTTCGGAACTGATGTCGTCTCGTTTCCAGATCGTCTTTCCGGTCTTGGCGTCGACGGCCCAGAGGAAGATGTCCTCGTGCGGGAAAATCCCGGCGCCGAAATAGGCGATTCCGTTGTAGATCGTCACGCCGGTGCGGACCGGCCATCGCGAGATCATATCACCGCGACCAAGGAACCATTCGTCGGCGGGTCCGGGGCGCCGTTTCCAGATGAGCTTGCCAGAGTCGGCACTCACGCAATACGCGTAGCCATCGTCGGAACCGAAATACACGCGGCCTTCCCAAACGGTCGGAGCCAGACGAACCGGAGCACCGGTCGCGAATGCCCAAACTTCGCGGCCCGTCGCGGTGTCGAACGACCGGACATGGTGATCGACGGACGAACCAAAGTAAACGCGGTTGCCAACAGCCGCGACCTGGAACGTGTCGTCGAATTTGACGCGATGCTTGAGCTTCTGCATTTCGATCGTTCGACCATCGGGACCGGCCCACGCGAGCCTTGGCTTGGTCGGTGCCGAGTAAACCCAACGCTGCTCCAACGGCATCTTCAACGTTTCGGCGGTCGAACCGGTCCGTTGGGCGTTTTGCCGATACGTTGGCCAATCTGCTGCGCGAGCTGAGCCCGCGACCAGAACGGCCAACAACCCAACGACCAGTGCTGGTCTGAGCCATTTCATGGGCGCTGTCCCCCTGTGACTGGAAAAGGTGTGTTCGAATGAGACCGGCGGATATTTTAGATTATCTTACGGACACCAAATGACCCGACAAATGTGCGGAAAAGAAGATTCGATGTGGGAGCCAGAGGAGGGAACAGAAAATAGGGAACAGGGAACAGAAAGACAGGAGTCCGGAGACGCGAGAAAGACAACCACGGATTATTCCCAAGTTGGTCAAGTTTGTCTAAAGTCGCGGAACTTGCTAGCTTTGCGGATAACAAGGAATCCGCAGTCCTCATTTAAGTGCTCCTATGATCCGCATTCCGTTCGCCGAACAAGAGATTGAAACTTCGGCCAACGAACACCTCCAATATCCGCACCCCAAAGTTCAACGCAAATGCAAGGTTGTGTATCTCAAGAGCCAAGGGTCTCTCATGCCAACATCGCCAAACTCGTTCGCGTCTCGACCCGAACGGTCTAAAGGTATCTCAACGACCATCAAAAGGGCGGGATCGAAAAACTCAAAGAGAATGGTAACTCGCGCCGTCTTGGGTCGCTACCGGACCACGTCCCAAAAACCCGGACCTGCGAAGGCAGAATTCCAGTTGGGAGAACGAGAACGGATGATAAGTTTATGCCGAGAGTACGGCTCGATTGGATGAAGTATTATCGAACCAAGTCGGCGGCCTGCCCACGATAAACCACCCAGGCGACAACACCAGCGGTTGACGGACGCAGGGCAAGTAAGATCAGGATGGGTTACGACTTTATTTTTGGCTTGATGACCTTACACCCAATCTCCTCCAAATCCGCCTTGAGTCGAGCGTACATATTTTCGTCGGCATAAGTGCCAATGATGGCTCCGCCGGACCCGGCGAACTTGGCACTCGCACCAGCATTTCGGGCAACCTCGACCATTCGAACCTGGGCGGACGGCAGTCTTGCGATGCTGAGCCGTGTGTCAAAGTTCTTGTCGATGAGGGCGGCCAATTCGTGAGGCTGTCCCCGTTCCAAGACTTCCTTGGCCTTTGCTGCGAGTCCGGCGAACGTTTCCATTGCGGTGCGTACTTGTGGGTCGCCACGATTGTATCGACCGCGGATGTCGTTGTGAAAGACCTCCGTCGGCTCACTTACGTCGGCGTTGTAGGCGAGGTAAATTGACGGGAGCAAATCCGGATCGATCGGCTCGTAAACTCCGCAATCATATCCCTGGACAGTGGTCTCTCGGTCCTCCGCGAAGTCCATGTAGACCAATCCTTCGTAGACTTGAATCACACGGTCTTGAAGTCCCGCCGTAATCCCGAGTTCGTCTTGTTCGACCGAAAGGACCAGCGATGGTTGGACGCGAAGTGGGATTTCGACGTCGTAAAATCCCATCAAACACCGAAGGGCCGCGACGATGATGGCGCTCGAACCCGCGAGCCCAACCTGCCGCGGGATGTTGGTATGGTAGCGGATGGAAAAATTCCGGTCGTGCAGTGTGTGGCCTTCGCGAATGCAGTACTCGACGAATTTTTTGATGGTCGCCTTCAACAAACGCATCCCGCCGTAGTAGCCATGCAGCTTGACGTCTTGGACAAGTTCTTGGATCGAACCGAAACGGTTTTGGTCAAGATCCGTCCGGACGATTTCGACGTCTTCCCACTCGTACAAGACGACTTCGGCCTGGAAGTTTCGCACGCTGATCGAGATCGTTTTTCCGTGATACCCGTCGGAAGGATTACCAATCAATCCGGCCCGGGCATAAGCAGCTTTCCGCAAAATCCGCATGGACGGGAATCCTTGTGGCAATGGGAAGGAACAGAGACAAGAGACGAGACACAAGAGTCGAGAGACAAGAGTCAAGAGAAAGTCAGAACCATGGATATCTCAGATACCACAGATTTGTTTTATCCGTGTTTATCCGTGACATCCGGGGTGTTTTTTTGGCTTTTTTCCTTCGCATCTTCTCGCCTTCGCGTGAGCTTGTCTCTTGTCTCTCGACTCTTGTCTCTTGACTATTCTTTGTTGGCCAGCAATTTTGTCACAACTTCGCGTAATTCCGGGCCATACTTCGGATCGGCTAACGCGAATTCCACGAACGCCTGAAAGTAGCTACTGAAGTTGCCGATGTCGAAGCGTCGTTCGCCTTCGGGCAACGGGCCTCCCAGCACTCGTCCGCCTTGTGGGACCAACGTACGGATGGCGTCGGTG
>CAYYUU010000952.1:0-3472 GCA_964474955.1 uncultured Alcaligenaceae bacterium
GCTCACGCCACGCGGCTAAAATATGTCGCCGCTTCGCGGCTTCGAAGCAACACACACAACAAACGCTTTCTTCTGTTCCCTGTTCCCTATTTTTTCGGACCAAACAGCCGCCACAACTTGATCGTCCGATCATAACTTCCCGTCGCGAGCCACTTCCCATCCGGACTGAACGCGAGCGACCTGGCATATTGCGTGTGACCTCGCAAGACGGCGAGGCTCGCTCCCGAATACGCATCCCACAGGCGAACCGTTTTGTCACTGCTTGCCGTCGCGAACATTCGCCCGAACGGACGAAAGCCCAACCCACGAACGCTTTGGTTGTGTCCCCGAAAAGTCCATCGAACACCTTTGGTAATCAGTTCCCACAGCCGAACCGTACCTCGTGACGTGGTCGACACGAGAGTCCGTCCGTCGGGCGAGAACGCGACCGTCCGAACATTCGTGACGTGGCCGCGAAGTTGCATTTCTTGTTCGTTCGTGTCGAGCCGCCAGACGATCACCGTTCGGTCGTATGATCCGGACGCAAGCCGCGAACCGTCGGGGCTGAAACTGATGGCCCAAATGCTCCCGGTGTGTCCGCGAAGCGTTGCGATTTGTTTATTCGTCGATAACCGCCAGATACGAACTGTGTTGTCTTGGCCGCTCGACGCCAACAACGTACCGTCGGGACTCACAGCAACGGCGTAGATACTTCCGGTGTGTCCCCGGAAAAGCCGCGTCTGTTCTCCCGTCTTGACGTCGTGAAATCGGATCGTCTGGTCCGAGCTGGTCGAGATGACTTCTTTGCCGTCTTGCGTGAACGTGACGGACCAAATGCTGCGAGTGTGACTGCCGATCGTCCGCAAGAGTTTGCGAGTCTTCAAATCCCAAAGACGAACCGTGTTATCATTCCCGGCAGATGCCAAGACCGTGCCGTCGGGACTGATGGCCATGGCGTAGATCGGTCCGGTGTGCCCGGTGAACGACGCGACTTGGACAATCCGATCGGGCAACTTTGGGAGTTTCTGCGCTTTCGCAACGCGCTCGAGAGCTTCTTTGGCGTTTCTCGCGAACCACGTGTCGTTTTCTGTCTTGCTGAGTTTTTGCAACAGTCGTTTCGCCGGATTCTTTTTTCCGGCGGGTCTTGCGAGTTGTTCGAGGATTTCCAGAGCGCGGTTGCGTTGGATTTCTTCGGGGTTCGCCCGGTCTTTGAGTTTGGCGAGCAGATTGTCGATTCGCAACCGCACCTCAAGGGGAATGTTCTGTTCCTTGGCTTCCAGAAGCATGGGACGAGCCACCGGACCCAGTTGCTTCAAGGCGAGTGTTGCCCTCGCTCGGGTGACGTACTTCGTGCTATCCAATTGATGGATCAGTTTCTTGATCGTTACAAAGCGTTTCTTCGAGGCCGGGCGGAGGTGCTTTTCGAGAATCTTCACGGCAAGGTCGGGCGATTCGACAAGGGACTTCATGACCTGCATGCCGACTTGCGGCTCGTGACTCCCCAGACCGTTCCAGAGTTTCTTCTGGCTGGCCGCATCGGTTCCCTGAGGCGGTTTCGCTCCGACATGGCCAGCGTTCAGAATCAGCCACAAGGCAAGCAGACAGGCGAGTAAAGTAGTAGGCACACTCCGTGTGCCGTGCGTTTTTCTTTTGGTCACGACACACGGAGTGTGCCTACTACTTTGGTTCCTGCGCGCATGAGCCATTGCGAGAATTCGTTGGGGAATCCCCAGACGGTCGAACATGAGCCGTCCCCTCTGATGGAGCGAATTGTTGTCCTGGAATGTATTTGATTATAGTTGTTCCAAAGCGGACGTACGAGGTGGAAAGCGAAAGCGAGCCGCACCAAGGCTGACCCGGAAACGGTCTGGTCTTGGTCGGATGCGCCGACTCCACCATTCGCACTTGGCAAATACCAGGACTGCGGTTCCACTGTTTTTTGCGAGTGCAGAAACAACGGAATCAATTTCGATTGAACCAGTTACGGAAGGGTAAGCAGTTGAAAATGCCCTTGGTTGGAATTTGAATCCATTGCTCCGAACGGATTTTCCTAGCCAACCAACAACTTGTCTCCTTTCGAGGAGATGGCAATGGAGCAGACACCAAAGGGTTGTTTCCAGGACCCGAGTTGTTTTCCAACTTTTTTCGTGTCCCAACAACCGACCGACAACAAGAACGCAAACCTGACGACTCGGAATGACATGAGCGAAATCCTCTCGCATTGGAATTCCTTGGAGAGCCACTTCTCGCGGCTCTCCGGTAATTTCTCTTTCTACTTTCGGTCAATTAATCCCAACCATGCTCCTCACGCACCTTGATCATCACAGCCAGAATATTATTCCACGTTTCGGGCTTCATCATCATCTCGTTCGGGAACATGCAACCGTCCCAACAAATGTGTTGATATCTCTTGTGCGGTTGTCCCGTTTCATCACGCAACCAGTAACCGGCGTGCGTGGTGATGTCGAGCTTGCCGTTGGGGTCGTTCGCCGGGCAGTGTTTTCCGGTCTTGTCGTGCGAGCCGGTGCCGTGCACTGTTCCGTCGTTTTGGGCAATATGGAAATCGATCGTCCACGGACGTAATGCGTCGGTCATCTGCTTGTACGCGGCTTCGAACTTTTCCGAATCGCTCCAGTCGTAACCTTGCGGAAGCAAGGCGTCTTCGGGAGCGTTCGCCCCGAGCAGATACATCAACGTGTGCGCCATGTCGGCCTGGAAGCCGAGGACGTCGGGACGATTGACCTTTTCAAGCAAGTCGAGCATCTTCTTCCACGAGTGCATTCCGCCCCAGCAAATTTCGCCCTCGGCGGCGAGTTTCTCACCGTGATCGGCGGCGATGTCACAGGCTTGTCGAAACGTCTCGGCGATCTTAGTTTGGTTGCCTTCGGGGTCGCCGGCCCAATCAGCAGGACCACACGCCGAGTCAATGCGGACCACACCATAGGGGCGAATGCCATTCTCTCGCAAAAACTTGGCGATGCGGCAACCCTTGCGAACTTGGGTCAAAAACTTTGTGCGTCCTTCGCCTTCGTCCATCGCCGAACCGCCGTCGGTCGGCGGCCACACGGGCGCGACGACCGAGCCAATCACCAACCCTCGCGAAGATGCTTTCTCCGCCAGCTGCTTGAGTTCGTCATCACTCGCATCGATGTTGATGTGCGGCGCAAAGAGAAACAGATCAAACCCGTCGAACTTGACGCCATTGACTTCGGCTGCGGCGGTCAAGTCCAGCATCGTGTCGAGGTCAATGGGAGGCTGGTCGGTTCCCGGTTCTTTGCCGACCACTCCGGGCCACGCTGCGTTGTGCAATTTCGGAAATGTGTTGGCCATAACATTTGCTCCAGTTGTTCGAGCTGTTTGGGTTCGATGGTGTTCGTTCGGGTGGGCTCTTTGTCTTTCCGGCTCTGTCCCAATGACTGAATGATTGTCGAGTTTTGAGCCACGGAGCGGCGACATATTGTAGGCGTGGCCGTCAGGCCGCGTATTGGTTCCT
>CAYYUU010000953.1:0-3464 GCA_964474955.1 uncultured Alcaligenaceae bacterium
AGGATCGCCCTTGTGAACACGATCTATCCGGTGGCCGAAGCCACACGAGTTGAGTCCCTCGTGACGGAAAAGATCGAAGAAGAACTACGCGAGGTCGAAGAAATCAAGGAACTCCGGTCGTTCTCCCGAACAGGCATTTCTACTATTTTGATCGAGCTTCGAGACGACGTGTACGACGTGTCCCCAGTCTGGTCTCGAATCCGTGACAAGGTCAACGACGCCGTGCCCCTGTTGCCGAAAGAAGCCCTCGCGCCGGACTTCGACGAACAAGACATGAAGGCATACGCTCTCATCGTGGCGCTCGAATGGGTCCAGGACGACCAACCCAACCATGCAATCCTGCGGCGACTCGTGGAGGGCCTTGAAGATGAAATCCGAGCCGTCCCGGGGACCGAGAAGGTCGACACGTTCGGCGACCCGACCGAAGAGATTGTCGTGGAGATCGATCAAGGCAAACTCACCGCACTAGGCATCACCGCGGCGAATGTCTCCGACCAGGTCAAGCAGAGTGACGCCAAGGTGACAGCAGGAATCGTTCGAGGGGCCGGATACAATTTGCTGCTGGAGGTCAAGGGACGGCTTGATTCGCTCGAACGGATCGAAAGCATTCCCATCCAATACGGCGGCAAAAACCAATTTGTCCTGCTCGGGGACATCGCCACCGTCAAAAAGGAAATCAAGGACCCGCCCGAAAGCCTGGCCATCACGAACGGCAAGAACGCCGTCGCGCTCGGTGTTCTGGTTCGGGGCAAGGAACGGATTGATCACTGGACTTCCCGGACGAAAAAGGTCCTGGACGAGTTCCGCTGGACACTCCCCGAAGGAGTTCGACTGTCGGTCGTGTTCGAGCAAAATCGCTACGTCGAGAGCCGCCTCCAAGACTTGCTTTGGAACTTGCTGGTCGGTGCCTTGGCTGTCATAGGTGTGATCTTCGTACTCATGGGATGGCGGAGCGCGATGATCGTTGGAACGGCATTGCCCTTGTCCGCACTCATGGTGCTCGCTGGATTGCGGTTCCTCGAGATACCCATTCACCAGATGTCGGTGACGGGACTGATCATCGCACTGGGTCTCTTGATCGACAATGCCATTGTCGTCGTGGACGAAATCACCGCCAAGATTCGCCAAGGATTCAAGCCCGGCGATGCCGTCGCTAAAAGTGTCAAACATCTGGCCATCCCGCTCTTCGGATCGACCCTCACGACCGCTCTGGCATTCGCCCCGATCGCCCTCATGCCCGGACCCGCCGGGGAGTTCGTGGGGTCGATCGCGACGAGCGTGATCCTAGCGATCTTCAGTTCGCTTATCGTCGCCATGACGATCGTAGCTGCGTTGACAGCGTGGACAGGACGGGTGTATCGGGAAGGGGAGCGTAGTCGGTGGTGGCGTGATGGTGTCACGAACCCAGCACTGACCAACGGCTATCGATGGTCCTTGCGAGTGCTGTTTGGCAAACCGATCTTGGGGATCCTACTTGGCCTCGCCCTTCCGGTAGCGGGCTTCGTTCAATCCCGGCACCTTCAGGAGCAGTTCTTTCCACCGACCGATCGTGACCAGTTCCACATCGAGTTGACCATGCCGACAATGTCCTCGTTGGACGAGACTCGCAAGGTAGCCGAAGCCATCCGGCAGAAGGCACTGTCTAACGAGGAGGTCACCGACGTCCACTGGTTCCTCGGCGAGAGCGCCCCCTCGTTCTATTACAACGTGACGGCCAAGAACAAGGGTGTCCCGCGCTATGCCCAAGCCCTCGTCCAGCTCAAGTCCGCGACTGGTTCGCGACAGGTCATCCACAAGCTCCAGGAAGACTTGAACCGAGAGTTCCGGCTCCTGGGTGCGACGATCCTCGTCCGGCAGCTCGAACAAGGACCACCCTTCGACGCGCCGGTCGAGGTCCGATTATTTGGTCCGGACACCGACAGACTCAAAGAACTTGGAGAGCAGATCCGAGCCATCTTTTCCGACGTCCCGAACGTCGTTCACCACAAGGCCGAGTCCTCCGAGACCCTCCCCAAGGTCCTGCTCCCGGTCGACGAGTCCGAGGCTCGCATCGCCAGCTTGACCCTCACAGCGATCGCCCGACAACTCAACACGACCCTCGAAGGTTCGGAGGGTGGCTCGATTCTCGAAGAGACGGAAGAACTCAGGGTGCGGGTCCGCGTCGGCAATAGCAAGCGTGACACGATGGAAGACATTGCCTCGACGAACGTCTCGGTGGGACAACCCAAGGCCGATTCGAAGAAGCTGCCCGTCATTCCTGTGGCCGTCTTCGGGAGACCGAAACTCGTCCCCGAAGTCGCTACCATCATTCACCTCGACGGTCGGCGAATGAACGAGGTCCAAACATACATCAAGGCCGGGGTGTTACCCGCCACCGTCCTCAATGACTTTAAGGCCAAGCTCGCCGAAAGCGATTTTCGGCTCCCACCAGGGTACACCCTCGAATACGGCGGAGAGACCGCCGAGAGGAACAACGCTATCGGAAACCTCATGGCCAACGTCGGTGTGCTTATGGTGCTCATGGTCTCGACCCTCGTCCTCTCGTTTGGATCCTTCCGGATGGCAAGTCTGATCGGCGCAGTCGCAGTCCTGTCCGTCGGTCTCGGACTGGGAGCTTTGTGGGTGTTCGGATACCCATTTGGATTCATGGCCATCGTGGGGACAATGGGACTCGTGGGAGTTGCGATCAACGACGCAATCGTGGTCCTTGCAGCGATTCGCGAGGACGAGGTCGCCAGAGGAGGTGACGTGGATGCCATCACAGAAGTCGTGATCCGTTCGAGCCGCCACGTCTTTGCGACGTCGCTAACAACGATGGCAGGTTTTGCCCCCCTCGTCATCGCCGGCGGAGGATTCTGGCCACCACTCGCCGTGGCCATCGCCGGTGGGGTCGCGGGTGCCACAATCCTCGCCCTCTACTTCATACCTGCCGCTTACATCCTGGTCATGTGCCGAGGTTGTCGCACATCGACTCCCGCCGAACCAGAACAAACTAAGGACCAGGACGTCAGTCCCCAAGTCGTTGCCCAACAGACACAAGAAGGACCAAAGTTGGTCGGCGTCGAGGTCGTGAGCTTTTGAGGGATTTGGTGGAGGAAGCAGGAAGAAAAAAAGAGGAGTTGAGAGTTGAGGGTCGACAGTTTTTGTTTTGGCTGAAGGCCAAGCTCAACGTAGCCTGGGCAAACTGCCCAGGTCGGAAGATACTTGTCTTTCTCTCAACCCTCAACCCTCAACCCTCAACTCTCAACCCTCAACTCTTCTTTCTGTTCCCTATTCCCTACTCAGGAATGATGACCGTCGGGATCGTCCCCTTGGTCTTCTTATTGAGCTGTTCGACTTCTTCCTTGATGGATTCCCAACGGGGCATTAGCTCCCGCTATGTCGAGGTATGGTCGGCATACTCCTCACGCATCCCCTGTGTTGGAACTCCATCCCCCTGGCTCGCATACCCCAGCAGCGAACAT
>CAYYUU010000954.1:0-1387 GCA_964474955.1 uncultured Alcaligenaceae bacterium
ACGTGATCGATGAGGCCATCCGCGGGTACCGGATCGTGGTCGTGGACGATTCGACCAGGCCACGCGTCGTTCGAGTCGTCGTTCGAGTTCTCGGATCGAACTGAGGTATTGTTGGAGTTGGGCGCGGTCGTTTCGGCCAAGTCGTCGTTCGAGAGTGCGGGCTTCGTTGTTTACGAGATCGAGGACGCTGCGTCGACGTCGGAACTCGCGAGTTTGGCGTTGGCGGTCTTCGCGGCTGTCGGGGCGGAACATTTTGTTGAATAGAGATTGTGGGTCGTTCTCGGCGGCGAGTGGAACGCCCTGGCGATTCCAAGAAATCGTCGCGAGTGCTTGACTGCCGTAGTTCGTGCCTCGGTCGACCGACATTTGCAAAGACGCAAACCGAGTCGTTCGTCCGATGCTTTCGGCGGCCAACTGGTCGGCGGAAATCTGTTGTCGTTCATCTTTTCCTTTGCTTGTGGAGAATGGATACGCTCCGTCGTGGCCGCCTCCTTTTTCGAGCCAGGTGTTTGACAACACGGTGAATTGACCGCGAAGGCGTTGGAGTGGTCGGAGGATTCGAGTCATGGTGAAGTTTGCGCCGAGGTCTTCCGGAAAAAACTGCCGCGTGTTCATGCCCGTGCCAAAGTAAAATATCCCCATGCGAGCTGGCTGTCGTGCGGCCGCTTCAGCCAACACGCTCGATGGCATCATGGCTTCCAGGTAGGGCAGAGCGAGCGCGACTCCCGTACCCTGCAGCATAGCTCGGCGCGACAATCGAAATGGGTGGACGTTTTCCATGTTAAGTATCTCCTAATTAATAGATATTTATTTCGTAGCAAATTGTTTGGAAGTAACGATACCTTTGATCAAACTTTTGAGAGTATACTTCTCCCGAGCCAATCGTGTCGTTATGGAATCAATGGTGGTGCGGTCTGTTGGTTGAATGGGACGTCCTAGCGCATAGATAAACATCTTCTCCGTGAGTGCTCGTGAAAACCTATCTTTCTGGTTTAATAGTAGTTTTCGAAATTCTACATAACTTTTGAAGGACTTGCCGTTGGGCAGCTCACCCTTGACCACGATGGGTGGGGCCTTGCGTGAGCGGAACCCTTCGCCATCTTGTTTTTCTCGCCACTCGCCGATGGCATTGAAGTTTTCGAGAGCCAACCCATAGGGATCGATGTTGCGATGACACGCGGCGCATGTGGCAATCTTCTGGTGTTGCAACAGACGTTCGCGAACGGTCAAGTTCTTGCCCTTGATGTGTGGCTCAATCTCGCCAATGTTTGGCGGTGGTGGGTCGGGTGGATCGTTGAATAATACTTCGCGAACATAGACTCCACGGCTGACCGGTTTTGTTCGCGTTCCGTCGGAACCCCAAAGAGCTACTCCTCCTTGTCCCAAT
>CAYYUU010000954.1:1397-3460 GCA_964474955.1 uncultured Alcaligenaceae bacterium
GCCTCGGATGGAATCTTTCGGCAGAGAGACTTTGCGGAATTTCTCACCCTTGACGTTGTCGATGCCATAGAACTTCGCCAACCGTTCGTTGAGGATGGTCCAATCGGAATCGATGAAGCTCAGGACGCTCGCGTCGCGACGTAAGACTTCTTCGAAGAAGTTGAGCGTTTGCTGGACCATCGCCTTGCCGAGTTTGTCGTCGTAGTTTTTGTAGATCCGAGGGTCGGGCTGGAATCGGAGGAATTCGCTCGTTCGGAGCCACTGGGCACCGAAACCCGTCACCAATGCCTGGGATTTTGGGTCGGCCAACATTTGATCGACCTGGGCTTCGAGAACGTCGGTTTTGTGGAGTTTTTTGGCCTTCGCGAGTGCGAATAATTTTTCGTCGGGCATGCTGCTCCACAAGAAATACGATAGCCGCGATGCCAATTCGTAGTCGTTGAGTGAACGTCGTTTTTCACCTGCGGGTTCGATGATGTAGAGGAACTTGGGCGATGTCAGGACCGCCGAGAGCCCGACGCGAACGGCTTCTTCGAAGCTGCTTTTGTTGTCGATCTCGCTCTTGACAAGTTTGACGAAGACGTCGACTTCTTTACCGAGTACGGGTCGGCGGTAGGCTCGCGGTAGAAATCGCTCGAACATATCCTTGACGTAGGCGAGGTCTTTCTTGGCCTTCTCGCCTTTGAAAAATAATAGCTTGTGACTACGTGGTGGCCATTCGCCGTGGAGTGGGCCTTCGACTTCGATCCAATCGAGGAAGAGTTTGGGCAAGTTTGAACGATCAACGACTTCCGGTCGGACACGTCCTTTGTTGGCGGCTTCGAGACGCATGCGAGCGCGGAGCCGCATCACTTCGGCGTAGTCACGTTTCTTCCCGGCCAGGCGAATGGCCCGGTCCAAGTCGAGACCTGGACGTTGGACGGTGTAGAACCGTGTTCCATTGATGAGTCGCACATTCAGTTCGTTGCCGCCGGGAGCCTTGAGCGGCACGATCACTTCATAGGTCTTTGGTGAACTCCCCACGACCGTTTCGAACATAGTTTTGTCGCCGCGGGTCACTCGCATCTTGAGAGGCTCGCCGCGTTCGCCGGGATCTGCCGAGGCTCGAACGCGAATGGCATAACGGCCCTTGGTCGGAATCATCTTTCGGGTCTTGCCGTACATGAGCTTGCCGAACGAACGGGCTCCGCCTTCCAGCACAACCACATCTTTTTCGCGACACATCATGGTGGGTTTATCGCACTGATAGGAGATGGCACGCGAGCGAGCTGTGTCTTCGAACTCGAAGCGTTTGCGGAGAGTCGGGAACTTTGGCGGACCAGTGACAATGGCTCTGTCGGCGACTCGGACTGCGACTTCGTAGTATTTTTCGAGAAGAGATGGGTCGAGCCTGAGCGCCGTTGCCACACGGTCGAATCCTTCGGCCTTGCCGTCAGGCGGTAGAAATTCCAATGGACTTTCCCCGGGCAGGAATCGCATCTCCAACAAGTCACGCAATGTGTTGGTGTACTCGGTTCGATTCATACGTCGCAAGAGCACACGCCCACTACCTGCGCGAGATTGTTTTTCGGCATGCCGCAGTTCGGACGCGATCCACTTCGTGACAAGTTGGAGTTGGGTCACTTTTGGCCGCGGGGCCTCCTTCGGCGGCATCTCGCCGAGGTTGATTCGGTCCATCACTTCGATCCACTTCCCCTGGATTTCAGAGGAAGTAAACTTGGGCGATAATGTATCGAGCCGGAGCTTTCCTCGCTGCCGTTTCGGTCCATGACACTGAAAGCAGTATTGTTTCAGGATCGGTTGTACGACAGTTTTATAACTGTCCGGCTTGGTTAGTTTGTGAGGCTGTGCTTGAGCGAACTCGTTGCCGAGAACGCACAGAACACAGAGTAGAATGAGTCTGTTCATATCCTCCACCAATGGTGTGATGAGTATGGAGTGTTGTGATGTATTGATGTCAGCAGGGCCAGGTTTTGTTTCTTGGGATGAGAAGAGAAGGTGAGCTATTGCGTCGCTGTTGTTTTGTAATCTCGCCTTCGCTAGATAAGGAGAGCGGTCACGAC
>CAYYUU010000955.1:0-3177 GCA_964474955.1 uncultured Alcaligenaceae bacterium
TCCTCGTTGGATTACCTTTCGCCAGAAGACTTCGAACAACGAATGCAACAACCCACACAACCTTAACTAACTGTCCTTTTTTTGGGGAATTCCAGTATCAGATTGGGGAGGACCATTGGACAGAAGGATACGCCACTGTCAGCTGACTACAAGCGGTCTCTTTCGTGGAAATCTGCTATAGTATCAATTCCCCATTTTGACATTTACTGTCATCCCAGATTCCCACCTACGAAAGGTACAAAAATGTTTCGAACGCTCATCATGGTTGTCCTGCTCTGTGGCTTGCCAGCGACCGCTGCCGCTCAAGACAAACAAAAACCCGGCAAAAAGGAATTGGAGACTGACAAACAAAAGGCCAGTTATGGTCTCGGTCGCAACATCGGCAAGGAACTCGCCTCCAACGGAGTGAACCTCGACTACGACCTGTTCATCCAAGGGATCAAGGACGTGCTCGCAAAGAAGAAATCGCCGTTGACCCAAAAAGAAATGGTGAGTGCGTTTCAAAAATTCATGAAAGAATCCCGCAAGCAGTTGGCCGCGAAGAACAAAAAAGCCGGCGAAGCGTTCCTGGCTGCCAACAAAAAGAGGAAAGGCGTCGTCACCTTGCCCAGCGGATTGCAGTACAAAGTGATCAAACCCGGGACGGGTAAATCTCCCAAAGCCACCGACACGGTCAAGGTGCACTATCACGGGACGCTCATTGACGGCACGGTGTTTGACAGCTCCGTGGAACGCAAAGAGCCAGCGACTTTCCAGGTGAACAGGGTCATCCAAGGTTGGACCGAGGCGTTGCAAAAGATGAAGGTCGGGGGCAAGTGGAAGTTGTTCATTCCTGCGGACTTGGCCTATGGCGAAAATCCACGTCCGGGCGGGCCGATCGGTCCCAATGCCGTGTTGATCTTTGACGTCGAGTTATTGGGGATCGAGAAAGAGTAACACGCCAAAATGATGGTTTTGTATCATAGAACAGGCGTCTTGCCTGTTCTTGGTGTTTTGGAGCAGGCTGGAAGCCTGCTCTACGTTCCAACAGGCATCTTGTCGGTTGAAGGCTTCTCGGGTATCTCACTTTCCTCCGAGCCATCACTTTCCTTGGTGATCGTTTTCAAAGTTTGAGCCGCTTGTTCTCGGACGGCCTTGTGAGTGTCGGATCGCAGAGCTTCGACTTTCTCGGCCGCACTTTTGGCCGCTGGCCCATACCGAGCGATCGCGACCAACGCACGAATCTTGACGCCGTCTTCCGGATCGTTCAGGGCTTTCACGAGAACCGGCAAAATGCCTTTGACGTCCAACTCCAAGTTTCCGAGCGAGAAGACCGCAAGCCCTCGCACCTGAGATTTCTCGTGAGTGACAAGACCGAGCAACGATTTCTTGGCTTCTTTTCCAATGCGGCTCACCGTCAATGCGGCGGTCGTCGCCAACTTATCGTTTTTCTCTTCGAACAATTTAAAGAGCACCGGCAACGCGGACTTAGCCTTGTCGCCGAACTTGCCGAACGTTTCAACCGTCGCCAGACGTAACTCAGCATTTTTCTTTTCGAGGAACGGAGTCAAACTCGGGATTGCCGAACTGGCCGATGGCCCCACGGCGCCGAGAGCTTCGATGATGGCCAGAGAGACTTTGTTGCTTTTCTCGCTGCTTAAGCGTTCGACCAACTTGGGAACAACGGGAGCTGCCGACTTTCCCATCGAGCGAAGGCCTTGTGCGACGGCGAGCCGGACCGTTTCCTCGTCGTCAAACAATGCCTCGGCTAATTTGGGAACCGAGGACGTCGCTTTGTCGCCAAGTTTACCAAGCGACATGACGGCCACTTCGCGGACTTTCGGTTCGGCATCTTTCAATCCTTCAACGATGGCCGGAACCGCTTTCGCACCAAAGCCCGCAAGGGCCTTGATGACGTTCTGCCGGACCTGTTTGTCTTCGGCCCGGAGAGCCTTTCGCAGAGCTTTCAGGGCAGGATTTCCTAATTTCGTGAGCGCAGTCGCCGCATACAGGCGGACTTGTTCGTTCGAGTCGCCCAAGGCATTGACGAGCGCGGGCAGAGCCGGCAGGGCCGCGTTTCCGATCTCACCGAGCACAAGAGCTGACGACGTGCGGAGTTTCTCGTCTTTGTCTTGCAGAGCCTTGATCCAAAACTTCGATGCTTGCTTGCCCATCGTCCCAAGTGCCCGCGCCGTTTCTTTTTGATAGACGCTATCCTTCGCATACCGGCGAAACGAAAACACCAAGTCGGGCACGGCTGCCGCAGCTCCCGGTCCGATCTTGCCGAGTGCTTGGACCGTCTTGAGTCGAACCGTTCGTCCTTTGTCGCAGAGTGCGTGGATTAGCTCGGGCACGGCCTTTTTCGCGAGGGGACCAATTTCGCCCAAAGCGTCGATGCTTGCCAACCGCACGTCGATCTCAGGATCTTCGATTCGCTTCATCAACGTCGGGACGGCCACGACGGCTCGCGAGCCAAAACGTCCGATGGCTGTGGCAGCTTCGCGGCGGACATCGGCGTCTTTGTCCTTCAAACTCGCGACGAGTTGTTTCACGACGGCGTCCGAACCAGCGCCGATTTTTCCCAGAGCCCAGATTGCGAGAAACCGAATCGACCTTTTTTCGCTCTTGGCGGCTTCGATCAAACCGAGATTTGCGTCCGGTCCGACGACAACAAGGGCCTGGGCCGCTGCCATGCGAGTGCGGAGTTGGTTCGACTTGAGATGCTCCAGAAGGATCGGATGGCCGATGGACTGGATCGCGGAGCGGACCGCGGCCTGGACCTCTTTTTCTTGCGTGTCGAGCTTTGCGACTAGCACCACCGTGACTTGTTCCGACTGTGAATTGGTAGCGACGAGCGCTTTGGCGACTCGGGCCAGAAGCGTTGGATCCTCTTGCAGTTTGAACGTCGCCAGTAAAACCTCGGTGTCTTCGGAGGTCGGAGAAACGAGTCTCTCCTCAAGCGTGCGTTTCGGGAAGAACGATCTCCGACCCCAAACGATGGCCGCCCCGATGGCCACAACAACCAGCGTGATCCAGAAGATTTTGGTGAGGGCGCGGAGATTGAATTTCATAGAGGTTCGAGTTCGAGAGGACGTGGTACAGGGGCGTCGTATTTTTGGAGAGTTGGGGTTTGGTTAGAGGGAAAGAACAAAAAAAAAAAAAAAAGAAACAAAAAATAGAAACACAGATGAATATGAG
>CAYYUU010000955.1:3187-3456 GCA_964474955.1 uncultured Alcaligenaceae bacterium
TTGTTCCTTCTCTTGCGTGCGTATTTTTTTTTTTCCTGTTCCCTCCCCCCCACCACACCCCAACTCTCCAAAAATACACTTCCCAAAGAAGTCGCAACGCCATTCTATCTGGCTCAAGCCACAAAAAAAGAAGACCCCACCCATTTGACTGAGTGAGGCCTTCTCCTGGAGGTTCTTCTCCGTTCCGGTCCCGGCTTATGAACACCACTTGGTGTTGATTCTTAGAAGTCTTCTTTGTGGGCTTCGGCCAGGGTCCGAAGTTTCTTCAT
>CAYYUU010000956.1:0-3453 GCA_964474955.1 uncultured Alcaligenaceae bacterium
AGCTCGGGGTTGGGTTGGGACCGAAAACAAAAACAGCGATACCAAAGACAGGCGTCCTTTCGCGGAGCGACAGGCGACACTTGTTTAGCCGACCGCCCTCTTGCCCGTCCGATCCGGTAAGGGCGTCGGAATATCTTTTCAGGGCGAATCATCCCGACCAAAGCGGAAACGAAATTATTTTTGCGTGCGAATTTCCACTTCCAGCGGGACAGACGGTATTGATCCAGGGACAGAGCCCGGTGGCATCAGCGGCACTCGAGAAGGCGGAGGTATCGTGTCCGCACGACGCACACCGCGAGCGGTCCAGCGAATGGGGATCGATCCTCCGAAAACGTGCGACCCGGAGGTCCTGTACTTGAAATGATCAGGGTGCTGCTCGACGAGAACAATGGCTTCGTCCAAGAACCCATCGCCGCCGACCTGTAAATTCGGTGGGCTGGCATACGGAACGGGATAATAAACAGTTTGAACAACCTCCGGGCTGAGTTGTCCGCGCAAGTTAATTTGACCTTTTTGAACTAACACCCCATCGACTTGCTTGCATCCGCAAGCCGGGGAAGAGCCGCATTCGGCCTCTGGCGCTTCATAGGTACGCCCGCCAAAACTCAGGCTCATGCAACTAATCATCATCAACCCGACCAGCGCGGTGGTGATGAGCATGAAAGAACGCATGGCCAAAGACATTGGTTTTGGCGCAAGAACCGGTTCGGAGTTCTTGTTCATGGTATTTGGGTTCTCTGGAAAACCACGGATGTATTCCCAGGACGACAGACGATGGGCAAGGTAGACTTTTGTGAGGCGGGAGGATAGCAAGTTTCGTTTCTGTGTCCAGACTGAGTTGTGCGATTTCTTTTTTCTGGTTGTTTCGCCGTGCTTGACCGAAGTACAATTGGAAGATTGTGCGACCAAAGATTCTTTCATCGCGACGGTGAAATGGGGGGGCATCCACTTCGCCGCACAACCCACAAGGAGATGGGCGTATGCTCACGATCTCTGACGGAAAGCCGGGAGTCAGCCGACGAGACTTTTTGACAATTGGTGGTCTCGGATTGGGAGGATTATCGCTGTCCTCACTCCTGGCCGCCGAGGCGAACGCGCAAGAGAGTCGAGAGTTGGTGACCGGCAAGTCGGTCATCTTTCTTTTCCAACAAGGCGGGCCGAGCCAGTTCGAGACGTTCGACCCGAAGGTCGACGTTCCGGAAAATAATCGAACAGTAACCGGCACGATTCAGACGCGATTGCCGGGCGTTTTGTTCGGCGACAAGATGAGCCAACTGGCCCAACGGGCCGACAAATTGAATATCATTCGATCGTTCCAGACAGGCAACGGCGGCCACAACATCAAGCCGATCGTCAGCGCGGATTCGCTCGACGCGAACATCGGTTGTCTGTATTCACGAGTCGTCGGCGCGACTCGTCAAGATACAGGGATGCCGACGAACGCCGTCGTCTTCCCGCAGGCCGTCGACTCGACGATCACGAAAGGAAAAGCCCGCGGAGATATCTCCGCGACGGGCGAACTGGGGTCGGGCTACGCTCCCTTCATTCCGGGTGCGGGTGGCCAGCTTCAACAAGACATGCGGCTCAACATCCCTCGCGAACGTCTGGACGACCGCCGCCAGCTTCTGGGCGAACTCGACCGAATCAACCGCGAGATCGACAATCGCGGTGGAATCGAAAACATGGACGAGATTCAGCGACAAGCGTATCGCGTCATTCTCAATGGTGGCGTCGCCAACGCCCTCGACTTGTCGCGAGAAGATCCGCGGGTGCTCGCACGATACGATACGAGCCGCTATGCCCGAGCCGACGGATGGGACAAGGTCAACCGCGGACGACGCGGTTACTACACCGGTCACGCCAAGTCGCTCGGAAAGCTGTTGTTGATGGCCCGACGATTGTGTGAAGCCGGTTGTGGATACATCACCATTCACGCGAGTTACGACGGCGTTTGGGATTGCCACGCCGACCGAAACAACCTCAACATGCGAGACGGGATGGAGGCCATCGGGCCGACGTTCGACCACGCCGTCGCGGCATTCATCGACGATCTCGAAGCTCGCGGATTGAGCGACAAGATCATGCTCATTGCGACCGGCGAGATGGGCCGAACGCCACGACTCAATCGACGCGGTGGACGAGATCACTGGTCCCGCCTCGCGCCGTTGCTCATCTACGGCGGAGGCACACGAGGCGGACAAGTCATCGGACGTTCGACCGCGAACGGTGGCGAACCAAGCACCAATAACTTGACACCCAAGCATCTGGTCTCGACGATCTTGCACACGATGTTCGATCCGGGAATTCTGCGGGTTACACCAGGTGTGCCGATGGTCGCACGGTTGGCCGAACATGATCCGATTCCGGAGTTGTTTTAGGGTTACTTTCGGCGCAACTTTCGGCCGGTAAATCGCCCGTGTTGCCTGGCATGCTTTCGTTGAAGGGGAGCCGCGCAGCGGCTCCAAGCAACAACATGTCCCAACCAGTTTGATTTTCTCTCACACTTTCAAGTATCACATGACGGATCAAGCCAAGTCCTGGAGCAAGGCCGCCGAGAACTACGACGAAGATTTCGTTGATCCGTTCGAGCCCGACACTGACAATCCTCTCATGCCCTGGTTGGAGGGCATCCCCGACCCTAAGTCGAAAACAATAGGCGATCTCGGTTGTGGCACGGGTCCGATCTTGTCGTTCCTGGCCAAACGCTTTGGCCACGTCTACGCCGTCGACTTCGCTCCGGGAATGCTGGAGAAGGCTCGCGAAAATGCGGGCGGTCATAAAAACATCACGTTCCTCGAACAACGGTTGACCGACCTGTCGAACCTCGAAGGCGAACTGGATGTTGCGATTGCCGTCAACAGTTTGGTCATGCCAGACGTTTCCGACCTCGAAAAATCTCTCGCCCAAATCTTCGCGAGTCTGTGTCCGGGCGGTCTCTTCGGTGCGATCCTGCCGGCCATGGATGCCATCCATTATTACACGATGCTCCTGCTCGACCGGGCCCTGGAAAAGGGCCTGCCCATCAAGATGGCCAAGCAGAAGGCGGCCAAGGATGGTGAACACGATCTGTATGACTTCGCGTTTGGTGAATTCAAGTTCAAAGGCCTGCACCAACACTTCTGGCAACCTTTCGAAATTCCTTTCCGACTCAAGAAGGCAGGCTTTCGCAAGGTCTACAAATCTCAAGTTCGCCTGGCGTGGGATCAATTCGCGTACGGTGGGGAGTTGGCAGTACAGCCTCCGAGTTGGGATTGGTTCGCGCGTGCGGAGAAGCCGACATGACGGCAACGTCCGAAGCTGGGAAAGTGATACGGTTGTCGGGAGTCCGCGTCCATAATCTCCAATCGATCGACGTCGAAATATTATTGCGAAAACTGACCGTCGTGACGGGAGTGAGCGGAGCCGGGAAAAGCAGCCTGGCTCTCGGCACGCTCTACGCCGAAGCGAATCGGC
>CAYYUU010000957.1:0-3447 GCA_964474955.1 uncultured Alcaligenaceae bacterium
CAGATCGAGTGCGTGATGCCTTCGATCGAATCGGATTGGCCGTGGGCATAGTCGTACATCGGATAGATGCACCATTTATTTCCGGTGCGGTGGTGTTCGGCGTGGAGAATGCGATAGAGGACCGGGTCGCGAAGATTCATGTTCGGGGACGACATGTCGATCTTGGCGCGCAACACCTTCGTGCCATCCGGGAACTCTCCATGTTTCATGCGTTTGAACAGATCAAGATTTTCCTCGGGCGTGCGGTTGCGGTAAGGACTGTTCGTTCCTGGCGACGTCAAGTTACCCCTTCCCTTTCGGATTTCTTCGGGCGTTTGGTCGTCGACATAAGCCTTGCCGTCCTTGATGAGTTTGATGGCCCATTCGTAGAGTTGGTCGAAATAGTCCGACGCATAAAACATCCCGTCCCACTCGAACCCGAGCCAACGAACGTCTTCCTTAATGGATTCGACGTACTCGGTTTCTTCCTTCGTCGGATTGGTGTCGTCCATTCGAAGGTTGCACTTTCCGTTGAACTTTTCCTTCAACCCAAAGTTCAGACAGATCGACTTGGCGTGGCCGATGTGCAAATAGCCATTCGGCTCGGGGGGAAATCGCGTGTGCACATGGTCGTAGCGGCCCTGTTGCAAATCCTCGGTGATGGCTTGCTCCACAAAGTTCATGCGGACCAGAGCTTCGCCGTTCGTGGTCGGTTCAGTCGAGGTTTCGTTCTTCGTTTCGGGCTTGGCTTTGGTTTCAGACATAACTGGCAAATCCATGTGCGGGTTGTGGTAACATGATTTCGCGACGCGCTGAAGCTGCACGAACAGCAACTCCAGAGTCGGAGTCCCTCAATAAGGACTCTCGTCGGAGGCAGAAAGTTCGAGACGTTGACGAAATCCTTCAGCATCTATCGTGATTGTACCAACCTGGCCGATTTTCCGGTATAGAGTCCGAAGGGCTGTCCGGTTCGATTACCGAAGCCGTTGCGTGATCGTGGCATTGGCTTCTACTTCATTTCCGATGGCTAAAAGAGGGAAAAAATGGTAAATCTGGGAATCGCTGTTCGGACAACGGGCTCTAACTTTCGGGACGTCAGAGACTTGGTGCCATCAAGCGAAATCAAGTTTTCTGGCAAAATTACTGAAACAACTTGTCATTTTCTGACGAGATGTCAATAATGAGAGTGCCATGAATACGTTGTCACGCAAACAACAAGAAATGCAGGAACGCGAAGGCCGCATTTTGGACTTGGCCCGGCGCTACCTCAAGCAAGGCTATCACAACCTCAGCATGCACCAAATCGCTCGGGATCTTCAGTATGCGACGGGGACGATTTACAACCATTTCAAGAATAAAGAAGAAATCGTCATCGCGTTGGTCATCCAAACGATGAAAGTTCGAGTCGAGTTGTTCCGGCGAGCCCGCGACTGGAAGGCCCTGCCGCGAGAACGGTTACAAGCCATTGGGATTGCCGCGGAACTCTTTGTCCAGCTGTATCCCGACTATTTTAGCGTCGAGCAACTCGTGCGATCCGATGCCTTATGGGAAAAAACGTCCGAAGATCGACGGCACGCGATGCACACATGCGAATCCGGTTGTATTGGAGTCGTTGCGGGCATCGTTTCCGAGGGCGTCCAGGCCGGACACCTGACGCTTCCGGACGGATTCACTTGCGAAGATTTAGTCTTCGGGTTGTGGTCGTTGCACTGCGGGGCGTTCACGATCATGGCGACGAGTTCCTCACTCGATCAGCTCGGCATCAAGGATCCCCCCAACGCCCTTCACGTTGCCACGCACAAGATGCTCGACGGATACGGATTCAAACCTCTCTCTTCCGAACACGATTACCGCGCCGTTCGTGAACGCATACGGCAGGAGGTATTTCCTGATGAGTTCAGGCAAGTCGAAGGGGTTTGATGCCCCTTTTTTTGGAAACAAAATGACATTTCGTCAATTTTTGACGTCACGCCGGTTGGTTTTCGGGATCACCGTCGTGTTGCTGGCCGGACTTGGCATCTCTATGGTCTTGGCGGTCAGGGGAAATACCGAGAACGCCTCAAAAACACAACATCCTTCAACTCAGCTTTTACCCGTCAAAGTTCTTCCGGCGACGAAAGTCTCGTTATTCACACAGAAACGAACATATACGGGAATCGTCACTGCGCGACGAACGACGGATTTGGCGTTCAATCGTCCTGGCGGAAAGATTAAGAAGATATTAGTCAGACAAGGAAGCCAGGTCAAAAGGGATCAGGTGTTGGCCCTCCTCGACACCGAGGAACTTCTTGCCGCTCGTGATCAACTTGTGGCTCAGCAGGCAGAGGCCCAAGCTCGCCTGGATCAACTCCGTTTCGGATATCGAAAAGAGAAAATCGCCGCCGCCAAAGCTCTCGTGGCCGACCTCGAAGCCCAGGTGCAACTCGCGTCCGCAGATCTCGTGCGAGAGTCTAGAGCGTACAACAACGCGGCAGGTTCTCAAAAAGATTACGACAAAGCCCGGTATACGCTCTCGTCGATTAAGTCCAAACTTGTCAACGCCAAGGAGAACTGGGCCGACCTGAAAAAGGGCTACCGCAAAGAAGAAATCAGAGGCCAAGAAGCCGCCGTCAAACGACTCGTGGCGTCGATCCGGTCTACCGACGTCCAACTCCGTGACAGCAAACTCGTCGCTCCCTACGACGGAACGATCTCGACCCGCCACCTCGACGAAGGAGCCATCGTCAGCCCGAACATGCCGGTGTTACGTCTTGTCGAATCGACGAAACTCGAATTCCGTGTCGGCCTCCCGACAGCCGCGGTCCTGCGTCTGAACAACCGGCAACCTCATCTCGTCACGATTACGAACGAATCGTATTCCGCAACTCTCTCTCGTAAACTCCCCGAACTGGACACCAAGACGCGAACTCGCGAAGTCATTTTTGACCTCGATGGCGATGCCAACGACCGAGTCGTCCCCGGACAAATCGCCCGCTTGACCCTCGAAGAGCAAAGAATGGCGAAAGGGTTTTGGTTTCCTTCCACGGCACTCGTCCGAAGCACCCGAGGACTCTGGGCCGTCCATGTCGTCAAGCAAGGCAACAACCATAACACCGGCATCGTCCAGCGCCGCGAGGTCGAAGTCCTCTATACCGAAGGCGCCTGCGCCCTCGTCCGAGGGACAGTGCAACCCGGAGACCTTGTCATCACAACCGGCGTTCACCGCGTCGTGCCGAAACAACAAGTCCGGATCGTTGATCGATGAGTCGGAAGGTGGAAGAAGGTTGTTTTCAAACCGCGGAGCGGCGACAGATTGTAGTCGTGGCCGTGAGGCCGCGGAGTTGAGTTCTCAACTTGTTGAGGTTCCGATAGATTATGTACGATTTCTTCTACCGCAACTCGCGGCTGACGGTCCTGGGGATTAGTTTGATCCTCGTGGCGGGCCTCTCATCCTTCTACGTCCTCCCACGAATGGAAGACCCACAACTC
>CAYYUU010000958.1:0-2871 GCA_964474955.1 uncultured Alcaligenaceae bacterium
GAGCGAGTGACCGGTGAGGTCGATCAACCTTGTGCAGCTCTGATTCGAGATTTGAAACAACGTGGATTGCTCGACGAAACGCTCGTCATTTGGGGTGGCGAATTTGGTCGAACTCCGATGGGCGAAAATCGATCCACTGTTGGGCGAAATCACCACATCGACGCGGCGACCGTGTGGCTGGCCGGTGGCGGAATCAAGGCCGGTACATCGATCGGACAAACCGACGAATTCGGCTTTGATGCGGTGGAAGACCCGATTCATATTCACGATTTGCAAGCTACCGTGTTGCACCTGCTGGGACTCGATCACCTACGTTTGACGTATCGATTCCAGGGACGTGATTTCCGGCTCACAGATGTCGGCGGGAACGTGATTCGGAAATTGTTGACCTGAAACGATGCCAAGTTGAAGGCCCTCATGCCTGGGGTGCCAAGAACATCCCAGCCAGCGCCGCGTTCATCAGCGTTGCCAGGAACCCGACAAACATCGCCGGAATCCCCAACTGGGCGAGGTCCGAGCGACGTTCGGGGACCAATGCTCCAATTCCCCCAATCTGAATTCCAACCGACCCGAAGTTAGCGAACCCGGTGAGTGCGAAGTTTGTGAGGAGAAATGTTCGCGACTCTGCAGGTATGAGATCCTTGTATTCTGTCGTGAGTTGTTGGAACGCCACAAGCTCATTCGCGGCGAGTTTCAGCCCTAGGAGGTTTGCGACATGGGCTTGTTGGTCTGGCGGAATTCCCATCAACAAGGCCAGCGGTGAGAACAGAATTCCGAAGATCGTCGCGAGCGTTGTGTTTTCCGGCAAAGACAAGAGCGCTCTATCCAACAGAACAACGTACAGCGCGAAAACACCCAGGAGTGCCAGAATACTTTTTATCCGTTGCTGGTCGGGCTCCGGATTCACAATGCGGAGGGGTTGGCGACCGGACCGTTTCAGAAGGAAATTTGTGAAGAAGTAAATCGGCCCAAATCCAAGACATATCAAACACACCTTCCAGATGGCTGGCGGTCCGGAAGTGTCCCGTAGAGTTTGAAGTAACGACTGGCCGGTTGGAAGTTGGACGAGGAGATAATCCACCAGAGCGAGAAGGGCCAGGAATGCAATCAGCATCGCAACAACGTTAGCCGCAAGTTTGAGACCGGCGGACGCTCCGGTCGTCGCGGCGTCCACGACGTTGACGTATTCTTCCTCGTCGTCCATCTTGACCACGCCCGCTGTCACCGGCCTCCCCGTTTCCGGCAAGATGAGCTTGGACAAGAACAAACCGCCTGGAGCCGCCATCACGCTCGTCGTCAACAATGCCACACTGTCGGCTCCGAACCCGACATACACGGCCATCATCCCACCGGAGATTGTTGCCATTCCCCCAACCATCATCGTGAACAGTTCCGATCGCGTCATCCGAAGAATGTAAGGCTTGATCACGAGTGGTGCTTCGGTCATGCCAAGGAATACGTTCGCAGCGGCAGATAGTGTTTCTGCGCCGCTCGTTCCCATGAGCGCCATCATGATTCGCCCAAGGACTCGAACCACAAATTGCAATACGCGGAAGTAATAGAGAATCGTAAACAGCGAGGAAAAAAAGATGATAGGTGGGACGATACTCAATACGGCCAACCGCTGCTCGACGAGCGGCCCGAACAAGATTTTCGTCCCCGCTGAGCTTTGGGCCAACAACACGCGAACCCCATCTCCGAGAGCCCTGAAGAGTTCCATTCCGGGGCGATACCCGTTGGGAATGCCGACCCACTCAAGGCCGTAGATTCTGAGTTCGAGAATGAACCACACCAAGGCCAGTTGGATCAACAGACCCATCGCAATCGTTCGCCATCGTACCAGTCGGAGGTTGGTCGAGAAGAGAAACCCCAAACCCAAGAGCGCCAAGAAACCGAAAAACGATTGGACTTGGAGGGGAAACCTTTTTTGCGAGAAGTACAACGCGGCCACGAGAACGGCCAGAACTCCGAGGATCCCAAGCCGCCAAGCAATTGGCGTGGCCGGTGTCGGTTCCGAAGAGGGGGCCTGTGGTTCGGTTGTCCGCGGATTCCAAGGTTCGTCCGCAGTCATCCCCGAAGCCGAAGTCGACGGCTCGGAGGATGGGTTTGGCTGGTTCTCGGGGTTTTGTTCATCCGGACTCATGGCTCGATTCTCTGACTGGATTCTTGGACTCACTGTCACAGAAAACGATATCGTTCCCGAGTGATTTTTCTACAATCTAAATATCCCGTCACTGGTATGCTACAGTAAGCGGAAAGCAACAATAGAAAAAATACAGCGAAAAAGCCCGAAGCCTTCATCTGACACAATCCGTGTGCTTCGGAATGGAATGCGCAGGAGTTTTTTGTATGTTGGTCGCGGTCACAGGTGGGACTGGATTTCTCGGGCGATACATCATTCGGCATCTGATATCTCAGGGCCATACATTGAAATGTTGGCATCGCCATTCGAGTGATTTGACCGGGTTCGAAGACATCGCCGACCAGATCGAATGGGTCCGCGGGGAACTGGGCGACGTCGTGGCGACGGTCGAGTTGGTGTCCGGTGTGGATGCCGTGGTTCACGCAGCCCTTGAGTGGGACCGCGGTGCGGGTGGACGTTCGCCAGCCAGCGACAATTTCCTCAGCTTCATGGTCAAGAACTTGATGGGGTCGCTGCGCCTCATGCACACGGCGCGGCAATCCCACGTAGAGCGTTTCGTGCTCATCTCGACGTGCGCCGTCCACGAAATCATCCTCGACGATAGACCGCTGGACGAAACTCATCCGCTTTGGCCCACGAGTCACTACGGTGCCCACAAGGCCGCGCTCGAAAAATTCGTGCACAGTTATGGTCTGGGGGAAGGTTGGACGATTTGCTCACTCCGGCCT
>CAYYUU010000958.1:2881-3430 GCA_964474955.1 uncultured Alcaligenaceae bacterium
GAAGATAGTAAATGGTATGACCTCGTTGGGCAAGTCATTCGGGGAGAGCGGATCGAATCGCAGAAAGGCGGAAAGGAAGTTCATGCCGCCGACGTCGCCAAAGCCGTTGGGCTGTTGCTCGAAGCCCAGCCCGATTTCATCGTTGGCCAAGCCATCAATTGTTATGACCTCTATGTCGCCGAACAAGACGTGGCCCAAATCGCCAAGGAGATCACGGGGAGTTCGAGCGTCGTGATGGATCTCAATAAAGGTCCGAAACACCAAATCGAAACCGGATTCATCGAATCGCTCGGAATGCAGTTCGGCGGCGAGGCTCTGCTGGAACAAACGATCGAGGAAATTGTCAAAGCGCACGAGGAACTGGGGAAATAGACGAGAGACTTGGAAGGGTAGAAGGTGGAAGGTGGAAAGTTGAGAGACGAAGGCAACAAACAAAACTAAAACCAAAGACCGGCGTCCTTTCGCTCCGCGAAAGGCGACACTCAAAGACAAATACAACGGCACACGGAGTGTGCCTACTACTTTGGTCACGGCACACGGAGTGTGCCT
>CAYYUU010000959.1:0-3423 GCA_964474955.1 uncultured Alcaligenaceae bacterium
CACCGGGATTGCAAAATGCCAAGCAATAAACGGGCCGGACAAAGCTGCTGCGAAGCACCATTTCGAGGGATATTCTGAAGACATGTCGGCGCGCACAAAGCACGTGGCACGAGCCGCATGGCCAACAAAAAAGGAGAGAAAGATGTATACAACCTTTCTCTCCTTTTCGAGTTATTTCAACTCCACATTCCAGTACGCGTTCTCCAGGAATGTTCTCCAGGACTCGTACTTTTTGTGGGTTAATTTCAGGTTCAGGATCGGGCTTCGCTTTGGCTTCTCGGGCTTGCGAATCAAGCTCATGTGGGCTTGTTTCGGCGTCCGTCCACCCTTGCGAACGTTACAACTGACGCACGCACAAACGATGTTCTCCCACGAACTCTGACCACCCTGGCTGCGGGGAACAACGTGGTCCAGGCTCAGCTCGCTGGTCGGGAATTTCTTCCCACAATACTGACACTGGTTGTTGTCCCGAGCAAAGATGTTTCGTCGGTTGAACTTCACCGTGTGCTTGGGCATCTTGTCGTAGGTTCGAAGTCGAATAACTCGCGGAACCTGAATTCGGCTCGTCGGGGTGCGGATCCAGTCGGTGTGATCTTCCTCGGGGAAATGATCCGCTCGGAATTCACTGACTTCTCGCCAACTCTCAAAGTCATACGTCGAAAATTGTCCGTCCTCGAAGTGAATCACTTCGGCCAAATCTTTGCACAACAGACAAAAGGCCCGTCGGACAGAGATAATGTGGACGGCCATAAACAGTTTGTTCAAGACCAGAACACTGGCCTCAAGAGATGGATTCGGTCTGGAATGCATACAGCCCCCTAGCAGTTGGTCACGCCAGTAATTGTCTCCTCCTCGATGCAAGCCCCGGATGCCCAGGAATGCTTACCAATCTGTTAGGATGACAGCGGCTAGCGGTGCCAGGTTCAAGTTTGTGTTATATTACCACTCGAATATTTCTTCTTGCAAGCAATCCAGGCGAAAACCATTGGCTTCACACAATTTTCAAACTTCAAAACCTGCCCTCTTTCCTTCCCCTGGAATAACCCCACATCAACTGTAATTTGTCTGAATTTCGCAACCACATGTGACCTGTGCATTCATTACGACCGGTACCTAGGTATGTATCGAAAGTTGCTTTTCCAAACTTTTCCCACGACGCAACGCTTCAAAAAAAGACGCCGCGAGTCATGGACTCTCGCGGCGTGGGATAGCATCCGGAATCAATACCGTTGTGTTGGAATGTCTGGCGGGAAGGTTACTTCTTCACGACGCCATCGGCCCCCTGGTAAGCTTGGACGGTGAACTCATATTCCCCGAGGGCGCGATTCAATGACCCCACCAAGATTTCGTACTCGCCGGCCTTGGGAACGAGGAAGTACGCGAGGGCATTTTTCCCTCCGCCGCTGTTGTCGTCACTGGCCAGCATTTTCTTGCCATCTTTCATGCGAACGCCGAGCAGAGCATCAAAATCTGACGACGACGCGGTGAGCTTGAGCACGGTTCCTTTTTCGAGTTTCATCGCCATGGCGACGTAGGGCAGACGTTGTTGTCCGAATTTTGGAGACTTCTTGGTGATCTTGCCTTTACTCACTTTGGCCGTTCCTTCGGGAGTTCCGACGAACAGTTGGAACTCGCCGCGGCCTTTCTTCATGTACGAGCTGGCCTTGAGCTGGTAGACCCCGTCATCCTTGGTGTTCGTGATGATTCGAGAATCGAGGGTCGGGATCATCGTCCCCGTCGATTTCGCCAGGTCGTCGTTTTTGTCCAGGATTGTGCCTTTGGCGTCCATGAAATAGAGGTAGCTGTCGACCTGGTTACTGGTCATGTAGAACAGGTACTTCGTCTTGGGCTTGAGCATGACCTTGTAGGCTCGTTCGGGGTTGTCGTCGTCGAGTTCGCCCTTGATCACGTCAGCTCGGGCGGACGAACAGACTACGAGACTCAATCCCAGAACGAATCCAAAGACGACATTTCGGATCGAACTCATCAACATTTCTCCTTCTCGGATAAGAGCGGCTTTGCTGTAGGGAGTGAAGGTACCGAAAGTACGTCTCTATCGTTTTCCAAAAAAGTTCCAAAGCCAAGCAAATTCGTCGTCCCGAATCGTAAATTTGGAATCGGGTCGATGCGGGATTACGTGTGGGAACACCCAAACCGCGCGCAAACAAAAAATGCGATCGAGAAACAGACTTTCTCCATCGCATTTGAGAGTACAATCCGGGCTCAAGTTGAGCATTTAGTCTCTCGAGCCTTTGCCTTGGCCAGGACCTCGCCGACCGAATCCAGGTCCGCCGAACGGAGGCCGCCCGAAGCCAGGACCGCGTCGGAAATCGCCCCGCGAGCCGCGCGACGAGTCGCTTTGTTTGGACAGGAGGCCTTTGATTTCGGAGAGCGTTTTTTCCATCTGTTGGAGTTTTTTCTCGATGGCATCGATCCGAGCCGAAGAGCGATCTTTTCCAAACGAGGGACGCCCCTTGCTGGAAGGCGATTTGCCCTTGCTCCAAGGCGACTTACCCTTGCTCCAGGGCCACTGGCCCCAAGGGCCTTTGCTTCGGCTAAACTGGCCCCAAGGGCCTTTTCCTTTGCCGAATTTGCTCCAGGGTGATTTCCCGCGGCTGAATTTGCTCCAGGGAGACTTTCCTCCGCTGCCCCAACCTGATTTGCTTTTTCCAAAGGAGGGACGAGGTCCAAACGTGGACCTGCCGTACCCGAACTTGCTCTTGGCCCAAGAGGATTTCGATTTGCCGAACTTACTTCGGCCAAACTTGCCTTTGCCCCAAGCTGACGATCCTCGACCTCGCTTGTTTTTGCACGTCTGCCGACCGAATTTGGACTTACCGAACTTGAACTTACCGAACTTGGACTTGCTGAATCCGAACGGCCGCTTCGCGGAATGGCGATGCCCACGACCACTGCCACGATGTCTCTGCTGGGGAACCGACTCGGCCACACAGAAGCTAACCAACGTCAAGACGACGAGTCCGCTCAATAGATTTTTCATTCAGATCTCCAGAATTGAACCGCGTTCCCACAACTGAACGTTCGCAGATTTTCGGGCCGTAAATCCCGGAGAATTCGCCGTTTTTTGAATTAAACGCATGTCCGGGACCCCTCCGGACATGCGTTTAATTCAAGAACCCTCGGAAAACACGGGTCCTCGATCCGAAATTTTTGCGAACGTTCAGACAAGTAACAGAAGGGCTGTGCGAGTCCCCGTGGGCGGCGAGATACACAATTCATCATGCAAAAAGGTCGTTAAAGGCTCATTAAAACCTGCAAAAGTCGAGAAATCGGTCGTGTCCGTTTCTCGATTTCGGAATCGGTTTCGGTCCGCAACAGTATTTGAGTGTTGTCTTTGGTTTGTTTCGATTTTGGAGTGTGGCAGCGTGCTGCCGAGTTGGGAGTTTCGGATTCCTCGCTCGC
>CAYYUU010000960.1:0-3416 GCA_964474955.1 uncultured Alcaligenaceae bacterium
CTTCGAAGCCTCCCCCACGAGCTCTGCCTACCTGCGACGCAACATCGCCGAGAAAAGCTAAAGAAGTCCTCTTGTGTTTTCTAATTATTCGCTCGCTGCATGGCCTCATTGAGGTCGGCATGGATTCGCCGACGCACAAGAAATTCGTCGTCGTCCAACCACCGACGAGTCTGGTTGCCCATCGCGAAATCCTCTGTGACGATGGCTCGAACGATCGCCTCCACCACGAGCAATTGCGACAAACTATAGTGGGTCTTCGTCGCAAAGTCATCGGCCACGTTCTGAAGTTTTCGCAACAACTCTTCGAGCAGTTGGCGTGCCGTTTGGACCGGTGCTTGCGCCAACATCGTAATATAGGCACACGCGACCTCGCGGTGTTCGATACACTTGTCGATCGTGTCCTTGTAAAGGATTCGACGTGCTTCTTCCACGATCGGTTGGGCTTCGTCTTCGCGACCGAAGTAGAAATAGCCCGACGCCACGTGCAGCAACGACCGTAAGATCTGCGACCAGTTCTTGTCCGACCGCATCTGCCCGATCGACTTGCCTTGCAGCAAGTTGTCCTTCAGTTCGCCCAAGAGTTGGTGGACCTGATCTTGAAGCCCGAGCTTCCGCAAGCCACGGAAACAATGCCCCGCGAGGTCCGCGATCTTCCCAAGGTGATCCTGGGCTTGCGGCTCTTGCAAAATCCCCTTAAACCGCACCACAAATTCCTGAACGTATTGCGACTGGTCAAAGTGCGCCGCGACGAACAACGCACGTTCGAGCAAGATCGCTTGCTTCTCCAAATCGCCGACGTGCTTGAATGCCCCCGGCACTTTTTCCAACAGCATCAACGCGAACGTCTCGCCAATCTGCGGCCCGATCTCAAGAGCCACGGACAAAATTCGAGCTTCGTTCTTCTTCGAGTCAGAACCCTTGCTCGCGTGGTTCTGGAACAGCTCCCAGATGCGCGATTCGAGAATACCCTTATCAGAAATGTCGAACAACGTGCTCAATGCCGTATCAAGGTCATCGCTCGTGCTGCCGTGGTGGCGGAACGCATTCAACCGAGTGTGTGGCTCGAGAATGCGGGACTTTTCGCGAAGTCGTTCGGCCTTGAAACGCCCGAACTGTTCTTGCTGGTCCATGTTCGCAAGCATCTCGAAGAGCTTCGACGGCAGCGGTCCGTCGGGCAGTCGCCCTTGCGAAGCCTGATCGATGCGATACCGAAATGCTTGCAACAAGAACGCGTGGATCGTGTCGCTCGACCCAAGTTCTTTCGTACTTGAGTCAAGGGCTGGCGCAGCCTGTTCGGTCATCCCCAGCCGAGTAAATCCGAACGCGAGCATCAAGTCCGCGTAAGCCTTGGTCTTCGCGAGTTGGTCGTCCGGGATGTCGGTGGCGGTGTTTCGCCAGCTCCGCGGCATCCGTTCGACCCACTTGTGAATCAGCTTCGGTAGTTCGATCAGCCAATCACGGAATTCCTGGAACCGGTCGCTAAAGCTCTGTCCCGTGAACCGAAGAAACGCCGGCAAATCTTGCTCGATCGTGAGTCCTTGTTGTCGCAACAGCCGTTCGAGAATCCGGTCCCTGGCCCGCGCGAGCGTCAAAACGTCTTGCCCGGTCAGTCGGTAGAGTCCGAGGGCGGTCAGCCACACCGCTCGAATCGGCAACAGATTCTCGTGACTTTCCAGATAGCGCTGAACTCGGCCAAGTCGCTCCTGCAACTCCGGATCGATTTCGTCCTGGTTGGCCGCATGGAGGATCAAAGACGTCAGCCGTCGCACGCTCGCGGGCGAGGCTTCCTTGCTGTCGACGATCGAGTCGATCAGCTTCCCGGTTCCTTTCGCGATCGCATTTCCGTTAGCCGAGAAATACCACGACTCCGTGAATTCGTCGGATTCTTCGGGGTCCTCCCACAACGCATTCGCCCAACAAATCGTCGAGTCGCTGAGGTTCTCCAACGCCCCGTAAATCGTCGCCAAATCCGGCCACAACTCACGCCGTTCGGGCAAGTCGAGCGGACCCTCGTACCTCAAGAATTCCTTCTCGAGTTCCTGTTGCTTGATCTGCAATTCGCTCGGCTTCTGCTTCGGTAACATGTCCAGCGATTCCAGTACTTCGGGGTCGGGATTGCGTTTCTTCTTCTTCGTCTGCTTGAACTTCATCGTCGTCGGCTGCGGTTGTCCTTCGTTGCCTTTGCGGTTTTTGTTGGACTTGTCCGAACCAGGCTTCTTGTCCTTCGGCTTGCCCTCTTTCTCCTTGTCTTCCTTGCAAACGAATTTCTCGAAGTCAAAGACAGAAGCCTGGACCCAGGACTCCAGAGCCGCGCGCTCCCGCGTAAAGATGTATTCGATCCAGTCGGGCAACGGACGGAAGACTTTGTCCGGCAATGATTCGGGAGTGAACGACCCATCCTCGTGCGGATAGAGCCACGTGATCTGGTCGGGATCTTCCGCGAGAAGTTTCCGCAACGCGTCGCGTCGGAGTGGCGGATGAATGATTCGACCACACGGAACGAAGAGGTTCGACAACCCGCGATACGGACGGAACTCGATTCCGTCCAACACGACCGCTGGCGGAGATTGTCGCGATGGTCGAACGCGAAGGATCACAGCATCTTCCTTGCCGACTTTGCCGACCGCAAATGACAGACGGGCCAACAACTGGTCGCTCGAACTGCGAACGAACGCGTCGAGTTGTTCGAGCGGATTCTCACGCAGAACCCAGAGTTCGGGAATCTCGGTCGCGCTGCCCGCCCCCAACCGCAATGGCACTTGCAGCCGGTCCTTGTGTTCGGTCTCTTTCCAGTCGGCCTTGGCGTTGGGCAATTTGAGGTCAAGCAGGTCATAAACGTCGTGATACCCTGCTTCCTCGACGACGATCCATTCGCCCGGGTGTCGTAACAAAAGGAGGTTCCCTGGCGGCGGCTCGATCATCTCGATGAAAGGATGTGTGTAGCCAAATTCGACCCAAACGCGGGACGTCTTTTCGACGTACGCCCGCGGAGATTTCTCGTCGTCCCGGTCGAGGGCCCGCAGAAGCGAATAGTATGGCGGGCCGATGACCCGAAGGAACGCGATTGTTTCGCCATCGTCGTCTTCGGGCTTCAGATAGCGGAAACTCTGCCGATCGTTCCCCAAACGTAGGATCTCTCCGGCGAGCGCAGGCATCTGGCTCGCGTCGGACACTTCGAACAGAACCGGCATTTGTTGGCCCGGCGTCGGCAGCACATCCTCGCAAGGCAGAAGAGCTATGCAGAGGCGCAGCGAATCAAGCACATTGCCGACCAGCTTGAGGACAAGGAACGCCAAGCGATGCAGAATCGCCACTCAACGGCCTTTGCGCGCAAGGAGGCCGGATTTCGACAGCACCAGCAAGCAGAACTCCATGCGTTGCTCAAACGCATCGACGCAAGACGCAAGGAGCACATC
>CAYYUU010000961.1:0-3415 GCA_964474955.1 uncultured Alcaligenaceae bacterium
TCGCGAGTCAAACACCGCACATACATTTCCATCTTGGCGTCGAGTTCGTCGGCGTAGTGCAGAATCAAACTCTCGGGAATCGTGGCCAGCCGAGAGAAGTTCGATTCGTTAAACGTCAGGTGCGTGATGATCAAATGTTCGAGCAGTTGGAGCAAACTTGGATCGACGTCTTCGAGTTCGCGGGCCGTATCGCGGACGAGGTCGCGACCTAAATACAAGTGGCCGAGCAAGCGACCGGGGATCGTGCGGTCGAATGTCACCACGTTGTCATCGAATTCCAACACTCGCCCGATGTCATGTAAGATGGCGGCAGCGACAACCAAGTCTGCGTTCAGAGACGGTTGTAACTCTGGATACAACTTCGTGTAGCGATCGACGAGAACCAAACAATTCCGAGTGACTGAGAGTGTATGTTCTAGGAGCCCGCCGTGGAAAGGATAGTGTCGGCGGTCGGTCGCGGGCATCGTTTTGAGGGCGTCCGCGTGACGATCCATTATCGTCAAGACGATGTTTTGGAGTCCTTCATTTGTGATTTGCTCTTCGGCGATCTGTCGGAGGTCGTTGAACATCTCGTAAGGATCGAACCGCGAAGCCTCGACAAATTCCATTGGGTTAAACCCATCGGCCACGTCATCTTCGTTGACCGGACGAATGTTTTGGACGTCGATTTGAGGGCCATATGTTTTGTGTTCCTGATACGTCCCTCGAATCTTATAGAACTGGTTCTGCCGCCACTCCGATTCGGCTGCGTTGAACCAGTTGCTATCGGACCAGACCATGAACGTGACGGTCCTTTCGGCATCCCGGAAGCGACACGTGTAGAAGGGCTTTCCGTCTCGCGTGACTCCACGGGTTCGTTCTTCCAAAAGAACGAAAAAGTCTCCGTGTTGTCCCGACGTCATCTCGTGTAATCGGACGATCACAGGCTTGGGAGGGGTCACTTTGGCACCTATTTTCAATGGGTAGCTTCAATGGTTGTGTGCATCGCTTGACCATTTGTCATTCTTACCCAAAGCCAGACGTGACCGTTAGATGTGCGTCAGTTCAGAAATAGACATGTGTTGCGTATGTACGAGATGCCATGTCACGTTTGGGATAGTTGCTTTTTGCGCCGCGAAAAGCAACTTTCCGAACAAGGCATTGCTCTCTCGCAAGCCCTCCCAAAAAATCGTTGAGATACTATCACGACCGGTATATCATCACTATCCTCTCCATATCTTCTAAAATTTGTACCCAGCTGTTTGCAAGTGAAATGCGCGGGAACTCCGAAACGAAATCCAACGTGCGTTCCGGAGCCAATCGACACAGCGATGCTGAAACCCTGAGGAGCAACCAAGATGTATCGGTCCCTGGCTCGTTTTCGAGCGTCCTTGTTTCTGATTCTGTTTTTGGCTTGCGCGGTCGTGCTCGTGCCCGAACTGCCAGGCCAACGCCGACCCAAAAAAGGTTCGACTGGCAAGTCCGCCACGAAGAAAAAGTCCGGCGACAAGAACAAGCCGAAAAAGTACGACGACGTCATCACCAAAGAGTTCGAGAGTATCCCTGGCGTCTTTCTGGTGCATCGCAAAGATGACAAGGTCTATTTCGAGATCCCGCAAGAGGCTTACAACAAGCTCATGCTGTGGACGATCGAGGTCGCCAAGGGACCTCCCGGAGTCAGTTGGGGTGGGCGGTCTCTCGGGAATCGAGTGATCCGCTGGGAACGTCGCAAGAATACGGTCTATCTTTGGAACGTAACGTTCGACAAGCGCGCCAAGGGTATGGCCATCCAAAGGGCCGTGAATTCAGCCAACATGGATTCGATCATCGCGGCGTTTGACGTCGAGGCCGAGGGAAAAGACCGGTCGGCCGTGATCGACGTGAGTTCGCTATTTCTGAAGGACCTCTCGGACTTCTCGATCAAGCGAGCCGTGGGCTCGGGCACCGTGGATTCCAAACGCAGTTACATCGACCAGGTCAAGGCGTTCCCGACGAACATTGACGTTCGGTCGTTGATTACGTTTCGTTCCGGTGGTGGCAAGGGGAGTGCTGGTTCCGGTGGGAAAAGCTATACGACGCTTTTGCACTACAGTCTCGTTCAACTCCCGGATAGGCCGATGATGGGTCGTTACTTCGATCCTCGCGTGGGTTACTTCACACGAAGTTTCGAGGACTACTCGGGGACGCGAGGGTGGTCGGAAAACCGCAAGTACATCGCCCGCTTCCGTCTGGAAAAGAAGAATCCAGAAGCGAGGATTTCCGAACCGGTCAAGCCTATCGTTTTTTACCTCAGCCGCGAAATCCCTGAGAAGTGGCGACCGTACATGAAGAAGGGCGTCGAGGACTGGCAACCGGCCTTCGAAAAGGCTGGTTTCAAGAACGCCATTATCTGTAAAGAGGCTCCATCGAAGCGGGAAGATCCAGGTTGGGACCCAGAAGACGCTCGCCTCTCGGTCATCCGTTGGGTTGCCGATCCGACCATGAACGCGATGGGCCCGCACGTCCACGATCCTCGCTCGGGCGAGATCATCTCGGCCCACATCATCTTTTGGAACGACGTGGTGAAGCTCGCCCAGCAGTGGTACTTCGTACAATGCGGTGGGGCCGATCCGCGAGTGAAGAGCTTGCCTTTGCCCGAGGACATCGTCGGCGAATGTCTCCGCTACATCACGTGTCACGAAGTCGGCCACACACTCGGGTTGCGTCACAATCATCGGGCCAGTCAGGCCTTTTCGATTTCGCAATTGCGTGACCCGAAATTCACCAACAAATACGGCTCGGTTGCCTCGATCATGTCCTACGGGCGGTTCAATTACGTCGCCCAACCGGGGGACAAGGTCAAGCGATTCATCCCGGTGTTGGGTCCGTACGACGTGTTCGCCATCCAGTGGGGGTACACGCCAATTCCAGAGGCGAAAACGGCCGACGACGAAAAGTCTACGCTCGACAAGTGGGCGGCTCGCCAGATGAAAGAGCCTTTCCTTCGGTTCGGTGGCGAAGACGGGCCTTCGCGAGTCGACCCAACGGTCCTGACCGAAAATATTGGCGACGACCGAATCGAGGCCACCCGGCTCGGAATCAAAAATCTTGATCGTGTTCTCCCCAAACTCATCTCGGGCACGACCAAACTCGGCGAAGACTTCACCCTCTTGGAAGAGACATATCGGACCATCTTCCGACACCGACAACTTTGGTTCAGCAGCGTTGCGAAGCTCGTGGGCGGCGTCAGGGAATACCGAACTCTCGGTCGTCGTGGGACCGAATCGTTCCAGCGAGTTCCGCGTGCCAAGCAAGAAGAGGCCGTAGAGTTTCTGCTCAAGGAAGCATTCCATCCGGACATGAAATTACTCGACCCGAAGATCGTCAACCAGTTCAAGTACCAAGGCGTTGCGGATGATCTGTTGGGCGAGCAGAAAGGAGTCCTCCGAACATTATT
>CAYYUU010000962.1:0-3410 GCA_964474955.1 uncultured Alcaligenaceae bacterium
CGGTGCCCTGCACGTGCTAGGTATACTTGGCGAAGGTCCGGGGGTCGAAGCGAATGCGGGGCGGATTCGCCATGTCATTCCAACTTTGTCCTTGGGCAGGTCGCTCTGGTTGGAGATCTTCGAGGATCACCTTGTGCCAGCCAACGACTGCCTCCTCGCCGGTTCGGGCCTTGAGAACGAAGTTCCTATTCTTTGTCGGTCACGCCGGTTGATTCTGGACCTTCCGTCTCGTGTGTGATGTCCGGCACGAACTGAACCAACACGTCGGCAGCAGGCTTCCCCTGGATCGTGATTCTTCCTTTGACGGGAGTGTACCGATAAGTCGGTCCGCAACCTGTCAGTTGGGTCGAGGCGGTAATCGAAAGGAAAAGCAACCCCAAGCAAATTCTTTTACGCATGTCTCCCCCGAAGGTGTGATTGCAGGAAATCGGTCGGCGTGGTTGGAACCGCTCGGAATTCACGAGACTGCTTCGGAGACAACGAGTAACTCGATCAGGGTGAACCCTGTACGCTTCGTGTAATATATTCCTCGGATGTTTTATCGTGGAGTGACACACACGGGCAACAAACATCTAATACAGTTTTGCAAAAATTAGTTCGTCAGTTGGACCAGATGACTAAATCCTGTTATTTGCAGTGATAGCAAATTGTTCGAAATAATTTCCAACAATCAATGTTTGGAAGGCGTGACATGTAGGAAAAACATGCGTGTTTTTTGTGAAGAAAAATTCGCTGTCTGTACACAATGAAGCCCGTTGGTCCGGGGTTGGAGACTTCCTCTGCGGAGGCGTAAGTTCTCGAGAACTGCCGCGTGGACGAGGAACCCCTCAACGCAATGCTTTGGTATTTTCAAGGACAATTTATGCCAAACCCTTTTTTACTCGTCGATGATCTGAAGAAACATTTTGGAGATATACAGGCGCTTAAGGGAGTAAGCCTGGAAGTGCGTGAGGGTGAGGTCTTCGGTTTGCTTGGGCCGAATGGAGCGGGAAAGACAACGCTATTGTCAATCATCTCGTGTTTGTCGAGCCCAACACGCGGGCAAGTCCTCTTGAATGGGAAACGAGTAGCACAATCGGATCGTGAACTCAGACGTTTGATCGGAATTGTACCACAAGAACTTGCCATCTATCCGGAGCTGACGGCTCGCGAAAATCTTCGGTTTGTGGGGGAACTGTATAGTATTCGAAATCCCGAATTGAGAAATCGAGTTGACAATATTCTCGATTTGATAGGCCTCACGGAACGTGCAGACAGAACGGCCAGGACGTATTCGGGTGGAATGAAGCGGCGACTCAACCTCGGACTCGCCTTGCTCCATCGTCCGAGACTCCTGCTGCTCGACGAACCGACGGCGGGCGTTGACCCGCAATCTCGTAATCATCTCTTCGAAGGCGTGCGTCGACTCAATGCCGATGGGATGACGATCATTTACACGAGCCATTACCTCGAAGAAGTCCAATCGCTTTGTTCGCGTATTGGAATCATGGACAACGGGTTGCTCGTTGCGTGTGATACGTTGCAAGGGCTTTTGGCGTCGATTCCGGGCCGCATCCGCTTTCGTGTTTCTCAGCAACCGGCGGGGTTGCTCGATCAGATTCGTGCCTTGGCGGAACAGCATCCCACGGAGTTGACCGGGATTCAGGTTCAAGAATCTCGAATGCGGTCGGCCGTGCATGGCGGGGAGGACAACCCAGAAGAAGGGTTGGACCGCAGCGGCGTGATGTTGGCCGACGACGGAACGTTACACGTCGAGACGGCGGACGTCAGCGCGGCGACCGTCCACTTGGTCTCGTTGTTAAAAAATCTCAATGTGGAACTGACGAGTCTCGAAGTCGAGCCGCCCAACCTCGAGCGAGTATTCCTTCACTTGACCGGACGACGGTTGCGGGATTGAGACGTGGATGAGAATCGTTCGGGGGATGGTCGCTTTTTGCTCCGCGAAAAGAGTTGGGGTTTCGAAACTCTTTAACAAATCCGAGGGAGCTGTTCTCCGGTGAGCAACGTGACCATGCGTTCCCCACCAACTACAGATTTCATGGTCACGATGTTCGGATGGTTATCGACAACAGTTCCAATGATCGCGGCATCGCACCCCAAGGGATGACTTCGCATTCGTTGCAAAAGAGCGTCGGCTTCGTCTGCCGGGGCGACGGCGAGGAGCTTGCCCTCGTTGGCAACGTAAAGCGGATCGAGGCCCAACATCTCGCAAGCTCCTCGCACTTCTTGCTTGATGGGTAGAGTTTGCTCGATGAGTTCGATCCCGACGTGAGAACCAACGGCCAACTCGTTGAGTGCGCTCGAGACACCGCCTCGCGTCGGGTCACGCATCCAACGTATGGTCGGACAAGTTTCCAACATCACGCGAGTCAAGTCAGCCAAAGAAGCCGTGTCACTTTCTAATACCGTTTCGAATTCCAGTCCTTCTCGGACGGACATGATCGCAATCCCGTGATCACCGATGGTTCCGGAGACGAGAATTTTATCATTTGGTTTCGCGGCCCGAACCGAAAGTTTTCTCCCGGGAGGAATGACGCCAATGCCCGCTGTCGTGACGAAGACTTGATCTCCCTTGCCTCGATCCACAACTTTCGTGTCGCCCGTCACGAGCGCGACGTTGGCTTCGTGGCAGGCCGCCTGCATCGATTCGACGATGCGTTGCAGATCAGCAATCGCAAGCCCTTCTTCCAGAATGAAGGCCGCCGAGAGATACAACGGGGTCGCTCCGCCGACGGCCAAATCGTTCACCGTCCCATGAACGGCTAAACGTCCGATGTCACCGCCGGGAAAAAAGAGAGGTCGAACGACAAACGAATCGGTCGTGAACGCGAGCCGAGGAAGTGCGGCATCGAGCACGGTCGACGTCGGCAGCGGAAGCGTGGCCTGGTCTTCGAGGGCGGCCAAAACGTCGTTTTGGAAACCCGGGACGAAAAGTTTTTGGATTAACTCGGCCGTCAACCACCCACCGCTACCGTGGCCTAAAGTGATGTGATCGTGTTGTAGTTTCGGCAACGGGCAACCGGCGAGCCAACCAGATGGCGAATTGTCCTGGGGAGCGGTCATGAAAAATCTCGTGTGTTCCTCTGTCCGGATGATCTAATTCCCTTCGACAAGCGAGAGAGAATGCAACTCCCCTGCGGATGCCTGCACGTGTCGCCCGTAATTGTAATAAGCGGCGCAAGCACCCTCGGACGAAACCATAGTCGCCCCCATGGGATTTTGTGGCGTGCATTCTTTTCCGAACGCCGGGCAGTCGTGAGGTTTTTTCAGACCTCGGAGAACTTCTCCGCTGATGCACTGAATGGACTCCTGAGTCTCGATCCCACCAACTTCAAACAGTCCTTCGGCGTCGAAAGCGTCATACTCCGGACGAAGTTTTAAGCCACTCTTGGGAATCACTCCGACCCCAC
>CAYYUU010000963.1:0-3408 GCA_964474955.1 uncultured Alcaligenaceae bacterium
ACCGATTGGTTTCGTGGCCGAAACTTCTTGCGTTTCGGATACGCCGAGCGTTGGTAACTTCGAGGTTTCTTGCGTTTGGGCAACTTCTTTTTCCCAGCCAAATCAATGAGTTTTTCGAATTCCTCGGCAATCTCTTGTTCGGTCCGAACTCCAGCAATGCATTGAAAAAACACAATCACCAAAGACCATACGCTTTGCAAACTCAATTCGCGAGGTGCGACACCGCCCTTCTGCGCGGCCAAACGACGAACCTGAACCGTCAGATTGTAACTGTCAATAGCCATCAGCAATTCTTTGTGTACCATTTCGACTTCGACCGTTTTGGACCAAAACGCTTCGCCGCAAAGAGTTGATTTAAACTGGCCTATGTTCGTTTCCGCACGCCAACGTTTTTCGTACAAATCTGCCATCGGATCGATGTTCTCATCGAGCGTACTGAACAAATACAACATCTGGCCATCGGGCAACTGTTTGTGCATGAGCCAACCCGATATGTTGGCCTGCGCTGGCAATTGCCGGTGCGAGCGGCGCTTCCCGACGCTCGGCTTCTAGTTCAACTGCCAAAGTCCCGGTTCGATCGGACTCGCTTTTCGGATCAGCGCACCAACGCGTTTTGCGGTCAAACGCAACACAACATCGTGGCCTGCCTGGTTGGCTTCATGAGCGAGCTTGAAGACGCCGAAATTGCGGTCGGCGATGACGATCGAGTGGGCCGGTAGTTGACCGAGGAGTTTTTCTCCCGAAACCAATTCGCTCGTGGCCTGCGGACATTTTTTCGGTCCGGTTTGCGGAACCAGAGCTAGTCCGGTGGAGAGTTCAAACCCCGTCACGATCTTCGTAAGAGGCCACGGCGAGGCGGTGTGTTGGTTGGTCGCTGGAGGATAGGCTTTTGGCAACTCTTCGACGACAGCCAGACTCGTCGTCGTGCCGTCAAGCAGAAAAGCCCGTTGGTTGCCACGGGTGGGTCGGTGTGTGCTCAAGAGTGACTCGTAGGAATGCTTGGCGACATACTCGTAGAGGTCTTTGGACAACGGGTTTCGGGCTATCGAATGGTCGCCTGTGTTGCTGGAGATGCTTTCGTCTCTGGCCTTCTTGCAATCGGGCAGGACGTTGTTGGGGAAATGGAGTTTGAGTTGGGCCAGAGCTTGGTCGAGAGGAGCGTTGTCGTTGCGTCTCTGGTGGAGCATCAAGTTCAGGACCAAAGCCGGAGTGAAGAACGTCTGTTTGGCATGAGGGGCAATGTGTTCAAGAGTCTTTTGGGGTATGAGGTTTTGCAACAGCCGCGGCTGTTCGAGCCATCCAAGGGGTCCGGACGTGCAAGGCCATTGGTTGTCGGTGAGCCGTTCGTTTCGGTCGAGGCGAGTTTGGGTTGCTCAGGAGTCTGTGTGGGGGCCATGGATTGGTTCCAACAAGGGGGCTGCGTGAGTCGGCAAAGGAAGTGGGACAATCGTTCTCTTGATACAATAAACACTGCTTCGCAACACCCAGGCCGAGAATTTCAAGACTTTAAGTGACATTGCGCGGCTCGCGTGTACCCACGAATCGGACACTCATTTCTTTTCCGTTATGGAAAACGTTATGGAATCGGGGTGATGATATAAGCGAGGCTGCCAAGAGAATGGGAGTCTATTCGACTATTGTCGCTTCATTCGGCGCGAGTTGGTGTTCCGACTCTTCCTTGGTTTGGAAATAAAGCACGTATTCGGAGAGGGTTATTTTGTCTCCGGGTTCGAGTCGCACGGGGCCTTGCACGGACGTGTCATTCACGAACGTGCCGTTCTTCGAGGCGATGTCGTGGAGTTCGCAACCCTGATTATTTGTGTGAACGAGGATGGCGACGTGCCGACGCGAAACGTAAGGGTCGGGTAGAACGACGTCGTTGTTCGGCATTCGACCGACCGTGTTGATTCCCACTTTCAAGGGATACGCATATTGGGCATCGGTGAGGACGAATTTCGCAAGGACCTTTGCCTCGTCGTCGGACCGGATGACGGCCGTGAGGTTGTGTTGAGGAGCCGGAGGAACTTTCTTTTCTTCGCGGTCCGAAACGAGGAGCGTTTCCAGTCCTTCTGACTTCAACAGCGACTCCCGCGCACTCCGGAACTCTTCCCGTCGAGAAGCTGGCAGGTGAACACTGTTGAGTCGAGGATCATTCATGCGAGGCCCAACTTGCGTCTAACTCGACCATCACAAATCCGCAACGACCTCGATATTGGTCGGGGATCGCCGTTTCTCGAACGAGCCAGAAAGATGAAGAATCGAAGGCAAGCGATTGTTCAAGATGAGGTTTGATTTCTGGCAAACGTTGCCAACAAAGAATCAAACCTCATCTTTTGATTCTAACCGCAAACACCCAGAAAGCAAATCACCGATTGGAATTTCGGACATGGTTTGTGTAAAAATTTGCGGCTCGTTTGGGTTAATCGTCGAGCATGGGGTATGAAATCTCCAGAATTTCGTACCGCAAGATGCCGGCAGGGACTTCCACCTCCGCGACTTCCCCAATCTTGCGGCCCATCAAGCCACGTCCGACGGGCGTATCTGGACGAATCTTGGTGACTTCGTCGTTCTCGAAATCTTCCTCACCTGGGCCGACGAGTTCGTACGCTTCTTCCTCCAATTCGTCGAGATCCTTGACTCGCACGCGAGCCCCAAACACCACGGTGTCTTTGGGGAGGGAGGCGGGATCGATGATTTCGGACCGGCTCAATTGGTCCTTGATCAAGTTGATCTTGGCCTGCAGCATGCCCTGTCTCTCTCGCTGGGCATGGTACTCGGCATTTTCCTTGAGGTCGCCTTCGGCCCGTGCCTCGGCGACTTTGTTCGTACAATCGACCATCTCGGCGTTGAGCGCCTCGAGTTCCTTTTGTTTCTTGTCGTACCCATTCTGGGTCATCGGAATGCGATCCATGGTTCGCTCCTGAACGGCAATTGCCTCAACTAGAATCATTCCTCGTTGCCTACTCTCCAGCCACGCACGGAGAGCAAGGTCACGACGTTACACGTAGGAAAGAAACACACCGCCTCGGTTGTTCCCACCCAGAGACGGTGTATCGACTTCAAGTTTTTCAGTATAGTGGCCTCACGACACCAGGCCAATGATTTTGGGACATTCCAGGTTCCAGCTTCGGGCTGGCTGCAGATAGGAACCGACCCCTTGGGGCCACAACCGGAGGTGTCCCGAAAGTCCCGTCCTCGTGACGGATTTATGATGAATGCATGAAGCCTGTTTGTAAAGGGGAATGCGCCTGTTGAAATTTATCTCAACCAATCGATCTCAATGGCAGTCAGAATGAGTTCTGGCGACGAAAATCGGTCATGTGCGGATTGGATACAAGCCTGAAGCGGGGGCGAAGGGCGGGGGTTGCCATAGCAAGCGCATAAGGCATTTTAAAAAAAAAATTAAAA
>CAYYUU010000964.1:0-3407 GCA_964474955.1 uncultured Alcaligenaceae bacterium
GGGGGTTGAGCTGTCAACGCCTGGTACAAGATCGCGCCCAGGCTGTAGACGTCGCTTTGCGGTCCGACTTCGGAGACTTTTCCGGCGGCTTGTTCGGGGGCCATGTATCCGGGTGTGCCGAGGATCGCGCCGCTGATCGTCTGGGCGTCGGAGTCCGAAAGCATTTTCACGAGACCGAAGTCGGATACGTAGGGCTGGCCGTTATCATCCAGGAGAATATTCGAGGGCTTGAGGTCGCGGTGGACAATTCCTTGTTCGTGGAGATACGCGACCGCTTCGGCGATGGTCTTGACGCATTCGGCGGCTTCTTCGATTCCCAACGGCCCGTCACGCAACACCTGCGTCAGCGTCGGCCCACTGACGTATTGCATGGCGAAGTAAGGATACCCGTAGGCTTGGCCGACGTCGTAGATCGTCACGACGTGAGGGTGTTCGAGTTTGGCCGCCGCCCGCGCTTCGTTGCGAAACCGCTTGACTTGCTCCGTCGAAGCCAGATGGTTGGCCGAAATCATCTTGAGAGCAACGACGCGATCGAGTTCGACGTGTCGGGCCAAGAAAACAACGCCCATCCCACCGCGCCCGATCTCTTCGAGCAGTTCATACTTGTCGAGACGGGTTCCCGGTTGAGTGAGGACGGAGTTGTCCAGGGATGGCTCGTTCGCCGGTGTGTGTGTGATTGTCGGTTCTTCGTTGACCTGAGCGTCGGGGACGAGTCCGTCTAACGATTCCAAACAGCCGAGCAGGTCTGCCAAGTCGGGGTGTTGCGCGAGGAGGAATTGTCTGTGCGATGCGTCGCCTTTTTGAAGTGCTTCGACGTAGGCGTTGAGGAGATCAAACTTTTCTTGTTCTTCGGAGGAAGGGGCCACTTCTTGGTTCATGGTTGTTCTCCTCTGCATGCCGAGCGAAACGCGTTCGGATTGCTGGTTGGATCCATACCAGCCAGAACCATTCAAAGCGCCTGAAGCGATTTTCCCACTAAGCTCAAAGTTCCTCGCTTGCGCATCGGGCTGGTGCCGGAGTCCCTCGCTTGTGCTTCGGGTTGGTGTTGAATCCACCCGACAATCCTCGGACACAAGAGCTTTCATTCCCCGAATTGGGTTCGAAGCGTCGTCATGACTTGCGTGAGTTTTTCCATGGCTCGCATCCACAACATTTGCGTGGCGGGTCGCGAACGATTCATCTGGGTGGCAATTTCGTCGAAGGGTAATTTTTGCAAATTCCGCAGCACAATGACTTGTTGATGATCCGGGCTCAGTTGCGTCAGGGCGTCGGCGATCAGCATTTCGTTCTCCTTGCGGATCACCGCGCCGCTTGGGGAATCGTCATTGGCGGCGAGTTGACCAACGGCGTTGCTTCGGTCCGCATCGCCGCCGGGGTCGAACCGAATTTCCTTGTTGACCGCACGTTTCTCTGTGTCGCGAAATGTACGCACAGCGTTCAGGAGGTTGCGGCGAAGAATTTGGCGCAACCATCCCACCCACTCGGCTTCCGTTTCGCCTCGAAACTTTGGAAAATCGCGATACGCTTCCAGGAGCGTTTGCTGAACGATGTCGGACGCATCCAGTTTCGATTGGACGCCCGTTCCGAGTTGGGCCCTGGCGGCGATCACCAGGTAATTCCGACATTCGCCAAACAACCGCTCCAGAGCCGGGAGTTGGTCGGCTCGGGCTTGCGCCAACAGGTCCGTCAAGCTGACAGATTGATCCGGGCTGGAAGGTTCCGCGGCCCGGACGGAATCAGTGTTTGGTTGATCGATGCTCGACGCGTCGGGCTTCACGATGGTGCCTTTGCGAAATTGGGGTGTCGCTCAGGTTCTTTTGGGAAGATGGCTCGTTCGAATGTATGTTGTGCAATTGAGGTAGATTATACTGTCCTCGCGGCGGGCCAACAAGAAAGGAGCAACAGCTTTGGGTACTGACACGCCCCGATACATCGCGATTGCTAATTCCGATGGGAAACGTTGGCAGCTGTACTTTGAAGAACTCAAGGCTTACTGGGCCGAACGCGGGACGCAACCGAACTTGGAGTTTGTGTCGTGGGCAGACGTTGTGCGGAGTGGAGGAAATCTTGATGAGTTGGCGGCGTTCGACGAACCGGCCATCGTTCGCCTCGAATCTCCGGGAAGGGATTTCGACGTGTTGCGAATGTTCCTTCGCGCCGGAACGACGGAGTTGACCGAACGAGGCGAGTTGCCTGACCATCTGGCCAATCGAGAGTGGGAAACGCTCACTTACCAAAAAGGCGAGTTGGTTCATCCGGGTCTCCAACATACCGGATTTTGTCGCGTCTTGCGTGGCCTTCAGGAAGCGTTCGACAAGCGACCCCATCTTAATGTCTCGTGTTCACCGCTCGTCGTCGGAGAAATGTTCGACAAAAACCTGACCTTACAGCGATTGACCGAAGCTGGAATCCCGTGTCCAGAGACATTTCCGGTGCCCGAGACTGCCGACGAAGTGTTAGAGCTACTTTTTACCGAGGGAGTCTCCCCAGGATACGTCAAACTCGCGACGGGTTCGTCGGCGTCGGGAATCGCGGTCGTCCACACGCGGGCTCCGCGGCCGTTCGCGATCACGTCGTTAATCGAACTCCAAGGTGTTTTCTACAACACACGGTTGCTCCAACGGGTCACCGGCTCTGCGTTGGAACGCTCCCTCGCCTTCATTTTGCAAGAGGGGGCGACCATTCAACGTGGTATTCCGATGGCCCAAATCGACGGCCTCAATTTCGACGTTCGCGTTGTGATGATTTACGGCGAGCCTCGGTTCACGATCTTTCGGTTGAGCCCACACCCGATGACGAATCTCCATCTGGGTGGGCAGCGCGGCGACCCAAAACGATGCCGAGAGATAATTCCGAAACGCGCGTGGCTGGACGCTCTGGATTCGTGCGTCGAAGTGGTCCGACTGTACCCGACCAATACAATTGCGGGTATCGATCTTGTGTTTGGACGAAATTATCGAGCCCACTACATTCTTGAGGTCAATGCGTTCGGGGACTTCTTTCCGAACCTGGTTGACGATCAAGGCAGGTCGGTCCACCGTGTCGAAATCGAAGAAACGGCGAGACGATGGACCGCCGGGGAATTCGCGAATTATAGACCCACGCTTTAGGAAATCCCACATGAAGGCCAAGCAAGTCGTCATCACCGAAGCCAACAAAGTCGGAGTTCGAGAGATCGAGTTGGCCGACCCCGCGCCGAACCAAATTCTCGTGAAGACCGAAGCCACGGCCATCAGCCCTGGGACCGAGTTGGCCGTCTACACCGGGAAGCACCAATGGCTCTACGATCCCAACATGCCCGACTGGAAGTTTCCGTTTCCTTCGGGGTATAGCGCCGCGGGTACGATTGCCGCGACCGGTTCGGACATTCAGGGTGGGAACGTCGGCGACAAGATCAGTTATCCGGG
>CAYYUU010000965.1:0-3401 GCA_964474955.1 uncultured Alcaligenaceae bacterium
CGCGACTTCGAGCTACTTGAAGCGTTTGTCCCCGCTCGGATGTTCCGCGGACTTATTGGTCTTCTTCGTTCCCCCGGCGGGAGAGCCGCGGGAAGTCTTTCGATTTGGCTTGGTGGGAACGGTACTCATTCCAATCGTGCCTCCCAGGAGTAGCCTGTGTCAAATTCGCACATCACTGTGCGGTCTGGTACGCTCAAGTTGGGTTGGTCGTGGCTAAAACCGCCCACTCCGTGCTCATCTGTGGCACTCTCGGTCCCGAAGGACCAGTTTTTGCCCTGAAATGAAGGCGCCAAAACCCAACTTTGTTCATATCGTCGTTGGTATATGTAAGAAGCAGTAATCGTGCCACAACGAAAAGTTGAGAGTTGAGGGTTAAGAGGCAGAAGTTCGGAGCCAAGTGCGGACGGATGAATAGGAGTTGTATTTGGGAGTGTCGCCTTCCGCTCCGTGAAAGAACGCATTCTTGCAGGGGTCCTTTCGCTCCGCGAAAGACGACACTCCCAAAACCCTACTCCTATTTTTCCACCCACGTCAATGGCTCCGAACCAAAGCACAACACCAATTTTCCCTCAACTCTCGACTCTCAAACCTCAACTCTAAAGGAGCCGCAATGGAAACCACCGGCCATTCCCTCGACCCACTCTTTCGCCCGTCTTCGGTGGCGGTCGTTGGAGCCAGCGAGACGTCTGGGAGCGTCGGCAGTATCTTGATGAAGAACCTCATGGAGAATCCCTTCAACGGCGTCGTGTATCCCGTCAATCCAAAGCGCAAAGCAGTGCATGGAGTCCTCTGCTATCCAGATTTGAAGGCCGTGCCCGAACCAGTCGATCTTGCGGTCGTTGCGACGCCGGCCAAGACCGTCCCCGGAATCATCCGCGAGTGTGCCGACCTCGGAATTAAGGGAGCCATCATCATCAGTGCCGGGTTTTCCGAACTCGGCGAAGATGGAAAGAAACTCGAAGCCGACATAGCCGAGGCCTCCCAAGGAAAACTACGCATCATTGGGCCGAACTGTTTGGGAGTAATCCATCCGCCGAGTAACATGAATGCGAGCTTTGCGTCCAGCATGGCTAAGCCCGGAAAGATTGCCTTGTTGAGCCAAAGCGGCGCGATTTGTACATCGATTCTCGACTGGGCGCGCGAGAAGCATATCGGCTTCAGTTCGTTCGTCAGCGTGGGAGCTATGCTCGATGTCGATTTCGCCGACCTCATCGACTATTTCGGCGATGACCCAAATACGCACAGTATCATTTTGTACATCGAATCGATCCGGGACGTTCGGTCTTTCTTGAGTGCGGCTCGCAACGTCGCGCGAACAAAGACCGTCATCGTGGTCAAGTCCGGACGACACGAGGCCGGAGCCAAGGCCGCCGCGTCGCACACCGGAGCCCTCGCGGGAGCCGATGCTGTCTACGATGCCGCTTTCCAGAGAGCCGGTGTCCTGCGAGTCGTGACAATTCCCGACCTCTTTCACATGGCCGAAATCTTGGCGACCTCTCCGCCGCCTCGCGGGCCAGCTCTGGCAATCATCACGAATGCCGGAGGTCCGGGCGTTATGGCCACCGACGCCCTCATGTTGAAGGGCGGGACACTCGCCGAACTCAGTCCCGAAACGATGGACGCCCTCAACCAGGCTCTGCCTCCGTATTGGAGTCATGGCAACCCGATTGATGTTCTTGGAGACGCCAGCCCCAAACGGTATAAAGACGTGGTCGAGATCTGTTCCCGCGACCCGGACGTCAATGGGCTTCTGGTGGTGTTGGCGCCACAAGCCGTGACGGATCCGGCAGAGACGGCCAAGGAACTCGTTGTCGCGGCACGAGAACACCCCAAGAAACCGTTGTTGGCGTGTTTCCTGGGTGGTCCAGACGTTCGCGAGGCAAAACAGATGCTCAGCCAGGCAGGAATTCCAGTCTTCGATTCGCCCGAAGCGGCCATCACAGCCTTTCTTCACATGGTCGAATATCGCCGCAATCAAGATTTGCTTTACCAACGCCCCGAAGCCTTGCCCGAAACCGAATCGGTGGATAAAGACCAAGTTCGCCAGCTCATCTCCACAGTTCAGGATTCTGGGCGAACTTTGATGACCGAAACCGAAGCCAAGACGCTCCTCGCGGCCTACGGAATTCCGGTGACACAGACGATTTCGTGTCCCACCGTGGAAGAAGCCGTTGCTGCTGCCGAGAAGGTCGGTTTCCCGGTCGTCGTCAAGTTGCTCTCCGAAGAGATCACCCACAAGAGCGACGTTGGCGGAGTCCAGCTCAACATCACCAACGCCGACGCCGTGCGAGGAGCGTTCGAAACGATTCGCACTAACCTCAAAGAGAAACACCCCGAAACTCGCTTCGAGGGAGTCACCGTCCAACCGATGATCGAGAAGGGGGGCTTCGAGTTGATCGTCGGCAGCATCGTTGATGCCCAATTCGGGCCGGTGATGCTGTTCGGTGCGGGGGGCATCTTCGTCGAGGTGTTCAAGGACAAGGCATTGGGACTGCCGCCTTTGAATCGCCCACTGGCAAAACGTCTGATCGAGAAGACACAAATTTCCAAAGCTTTGAAGGGTGTGCGAGGTCAACTTCCGATTGACATGGAGGGCCTGGAAAACTTGCTCATCCAGTTCAGTCGGCTCCTTTGCGACGTGCCCGAAATTCGCGAGGTCGACATGAATCCCATCCTCGCTAGTCCCAAACAGGTCGTCGCGGTCGACGCCCGGATCATCCTCGCGTCCAAAAACGAGTCGCCCGATGAGCAACCTCGATTGGCCATCCACCCATATCCGAATCAGTACACGTCGTCGTTCCAACTCAAAAACGGAACGGACATTCGTATCCGAGCGATCCGCCCCGAAGACGAAGAGGCACTCATTCGGTTCCACAACACGCACTCGGAACAAACACTCCGGATGCGATTTTTCAGCGTCGTGAAAACGTTGAGCCGTGATAGTTTGATTCGCTTGTGTCATCTGGACTACGATCGATCGATGGCGTTGGTGGCTGTGACGCAAAGTAACCAGGGGGAAGACATTCTTGGCGTCTCTCGTTTCTTTCTCGATCCCGAAACGCGTTCTGCCGAGTTCGCGATCGTTGTCGGGGAAGCGTATCAAGGGCACGGGCTCGGATATCACCTGATGGAACGTTTGATCGACGTGGCCAAGGATAAAAACGTCAAGCGACTGGTCGGGAGCGTCTTGCGTGAGAATTCGGGGATGTTGCAACTTGCTCGCGAACTGAAGTTTACACAGCACGAGACGGACGATTCTACGGTCGTGAAGGTTGTGCTGGAGTTGGGGTGAGATTTGTGTTGGTTAGAAACAAGTGTCGTGTTTCTCGCGAGCAGGCACTTTCCCCGTAAATAATCGGATAGCAGGTAATTTTTCGCCGTAAGTCGAAGCGGCACAATGC
>CAYYUU010000966.1:0-3399 GCA_964474955.1 uncultured Alcaligenaceae bacterium
CGAAACAACAACAAGACTCGAAGGAAACCAAGAAAAAGGGAACCGACGAAAGAACCGAAGCGAGCGAGCAAGAACAACAATCGAAAACGAAGCAGGATAGTCCATCGTCTGTGTTGAAAGCGCTGGGGGTCGACACGGAGGAACCGGGGAAGATGTTAGTGGAGGGGACCGTTTCCGTCACCGAGGTGGGTGTGATGGTTTTGTTCTATCTGGTCTTCATGGTCCTCGAAGCCCGCAACTTGCCACGTCGCATCAACTCCCGCTTTTCCACATCGAAGGCGAGTCGGTACATGGAAATCGGACAGAACATCAACAAGAACGTCCATCAGTACCTTGTATACAAGACCTACATCAGCATCGGGCTCGGCGTAACGACGGGCGTGCTTTGTGCTCTGTTCGGCGTCCCGTTCGCGCTGCTGTGGGGCGTTCTCATGTTCCTTTCGAACTACATCACGTACATTGGTTCTATCGTGGCGTTGCTGCCACCCATCGCGCTGGCTTTGTTAGAACCGAACGAGCTTTCCCTTTTCGGGCTGCAAAATCCTGCGTTGGGGATCGTCGTTGGGGTTGTCTTGACGGCAAATCGATTCTTGTGGATCGACTATGTCGAAATCCGCGTTTTGGGAAAATACCTCAATGTCAGCCCGTTACTGCTACTCTTTTCGATCGCCTTCTTTGGGTACCTTTGGGGGGTCGTTGGAATGCTTCTGGCCGTACCTCTTGTGACGACCACGAAGATCATTCTCTCGCATTTCGAAAATACGCAAGACTACGCGGTGTTAATGAGTGAAGAGTAAAATGCCTGGATTGTCTGTGTTGCAGAGGACCTCAGAATTCCGCGGACGACGAATGCAATACGATTCTGCCCAAAGCCTTGTCGCTGCCTTGCACGGCCACGACCCTCAAGCCAGAGAATGCCTTTGGGAGTTGCTGCGTCCGGGCATTTCTCGATTGCTGCAGCGGTGGATCGCCCAACACAAACTCCCGCACTCGTGCGAACAGTTGACGGAATACGCCTTGCATTCCGCCGAGACGTTTTTGCAAACTCGACCGCCGGAGGACTTCGCGGGCCTGACGTGGGAGTCGTTCCGCGCCGCCGTTTTGCTTCACGAAGCGAAGACCGTTTTTCGCCCACCGCAACAGACGTGGGAGGGCCATTCGCTCTTGTCCGTGCCGCTTCCAACAACGCCTCACTATCACAGCGAAACGTTTCACCAACCCTACGAACGAGTCGGCGACCATTGGTTCTCCGGGGATTGGATCGGAGGCCACGTCGACGAACTTGGGGCCTTGTGGATCCTGGTCGCCGACGTCACCGGCCACGGTTATCCGGCGTATCTGGTTAGCAAAAACCTTCCCACTCTTTGGTCGCTCACGTGGGAGAAGATCACGACCGCGTCGCCGGACCCCGTTGAGGTGTTGGGAACGATCCACGAAACACTCGAACGATGTTTGCCCGAGGGAATCTACGTCGAGGCGGCGCTATTGAAGTGTTTCCAGGATGGACGAGTTGTGGTCCTTTCCGCTGGGGGAACGCGTGTCGTGCTTCGGCTCAAGGACGAACTGACGACGCAAATCCTACCCGGAACGTGGCTCGGGTTTCTCGCTCCGTCGGAGGACTCCCAGCGGCAATGGCACCTCGATATCGACGACGAATTGCTCATCGGATCGGACGGGCTCTTCGATCATCTGCCGAAGCCGCCCCACGAATGCCTGGGCCACTTCGCCACGGCCGAAGCGCCCGGCCCTGGGTTGTACCAGATGGTGCGAGAATTGCTCTCTCGGCGACTCGACGAGAAGGGCCAGCAAGACGACATTTCGATGGTCGCCTTTCGGCGTCGTGGGGTTCGAGAGGGCAACACAGATGTTTGAATGTGATTGCCCGCCAGACGATTGCACCTCGTGCGTGGCCCGGTGCATCGACGGCGACCGAAAGGCGGGCGATGAACTCGTCAAGAAGTTTACCCCTCTGGTAGTTCGGATCGTCCAGCGTGTCCTCGGGCCGTCCCAACACGGCGAATGGGAAGACGCCTCCCAAACGATCTTCTTGAGGATCTTTTCGAACCTCCAAAAGTGGGACCACAAGTGCCCGTTTTGCAAGTGGCTGGCGGTCGTGGCCGCACGCCGCGCGATCGACTTCACGCGGGTCACGCGGGAGCAGGTTTCCTTGCCCAGCGACGTGCCCGACAAACGAGCCGGATCGTTGGGCCCGCACGACATCGAACAAATCGAAAGCATCGTCGCGAAGTTCCCCGAACCTTGGCGGGAAGTTTGGAATCTGTCGCTACAGGGAGTATCTCGGCAAGACATTGCTCAACGAGTGGGCAAGTCTGTCCGCACAGTACAATACTGGCTCGCAGAGATGTTCGAACAAATCCAGGAACAATTTGGAGAGGGTTGAACTTCACGCAATGGTCGAGAAAGTTCATGAGCATCTCGGAATTTAGAAATTGCCTCGCGTGCCGCAATGTCGTGGCTCGCCCATACCGAATCCGTACACTAAAAAAGTTAGAATTTGAGCAGCCCAACAACACCCGCTGTGTTGTCGGGCCGCGTCAGTCCCACCTTCTTCCTTCCTTTTTGGAGACATCAACATGGCGGAATACGTCGTGATCATAGGCTCGGGCCCAGCCGGTTGGACGGCGGCAACGTATGCCGCGCGGGCCAACTTGAATCCTCTCGTGTTCGAGGGAGCCATCAACAACGAGAACTACGCGAACGGAACTTTGCCTCTGGGCCAGCTGGCCTTGACGACGGAAGTCGAGAACTTTCCAACGTGGCCGCATGCCGATTCGGAGGCGTACGCCAAGTTCGCCAAATCGGCGTTGTCTTCCGAGGCGTACACCAAGCTCGCCGGAAGTTACTACGAAGGCTCGCATGTGAAAACCGGCAAGCGAGCCATCGAAGGGCCGGAGATGATGGAGTTTGCCAAGCAACAAGCCATCAACTTCGGGACTCGCGTCGTCACCGACGACATCGTGGACATTGACGTCACCTCCCAGCCGTTCAAACTCAAGTCGCTTGGTGGGGAAGAAGTCGAAGCCCTGACCGTCATCATTGCCACCGGAGCGAGGGCGAATTACCTCGGGCTCGAGTCGGAAACGAATTTCAAGAACAAAGGCGTTTCGGCCTGTGCGGTCTGCGACGGTGCGTTGCCGCAATTCCGAAACAAACCACTCGTCGTCGTGGGAGGCGGAGATTCTGCCGTCGAAGAGGGCACGTACTTGACCAAGTTCGCGAGCAAGGTTTACATGATCCACCGACGCGACCAACTGCGAGCGAGTAAGATCATGCAACAACGGGCATTCGATAACCCCAAGGTCGAGATCAAATGGAACCGCGAAGTCGAAGACGTACTCGGCGACGATTGGGTCACCGGAGTTCGCTTGAAGAGTACCG
>CAYYUU010000967.1:0-3392 GCA_964474955.1 uncultured Alcaligenaceae bacterium
GGATTGGAAACAACACCACAAAGGCGTTCTTTCAAAGGAGCGAAAGACGACACTCAAAGACAGACAAAGAACTTTTCGCGGAGCGAAAAGCAACCTTCAGCGAATCACTGCTGCACTTGATCTTGCATCATTTGGCGAGCGTTCGCTCGTGCGTTTTTCCATTGGCCACGCCGAGCTTGCGCGACGATGTCTTTGAGCCACCGAAATTCTTTGTCGGTGATTTCTTCTTTTTGGTGGGACTGTTCCAATATCCCGGCGAGTTTCTCGAGGCGTTTCTCGTCCTGCCGATCGCAAATCGAATGGAGAGCCTTGGCGTATTCGTAAGCCTTGGGCCCGACTTTTCCGTATCCGCATCCCGGGACAACGACAACGCACAACAACATAAAGAGAATCCCGGTTGGGCGGAAGAAACGATTGAGTTTCATGGCCTAATGATCTCCAATCACCTCACCCTCGTTCATGCTCGAGAGTTCGGCGAACGTGATGAGGTTGATGGTGTCGGCGATGAATCGGACAGACCCATCGCCCATACACACGTTCCCGCCACCGGTGTGTTCGGAATACATCTGGCCGACGTGATACGTCGGGTAGTTGACCGGATGGATGATCGGAAAGCCGGTGATGTCGAGTTCGCCCCCGGATGGACCGGCATGAACCAAAACAAGTGTCGCCGCCGCGTCGGGGCCATTCTCGGGCGAAGTAAAACGAGGATGCGTATAGGCTCCGGGGACTACACCGACCCACGTTTTGTCGCTCAACTCCGAAGAGTGTTCGCCCAGAAAGATCGTACTCGAAGTGCCGTCCGTAACGTTTCGAATCGCCGTTTTGGAATTCCGATAGAACGGGCCGTCGGCCACCCGCGAGACGTCTCCGTCAACGATGATCGTTTTCGTCTGGCTCGTGTAGATGTTTGTAAAAATAGTGCCGGTCCGGGCTGACCCACACTCGCCCCAACAAGACTCCTGGCCGTGACTCGCCACATAATGGGATCGCCCCAACCGAATTTGGTTGCCTCCAAAGAGCAGCGGAGAGGCGTTTTGAGCCTGGACGACGAAGGCTTCGTCCGACCCCGAGACGGAGGGACACAAGAATGTGGAAATGCGAGTGGTGATCAAACTCTGATACGCCGGATCCCAGATCGGACGGTCGTACTCGATGCGTGACGAAATCGAACTTTGCTCGATGAATGGCAGCAGCCGCGCTCCCCAACCCCAACCGGGAGCGGCGTCCCACGTCATCGGGTCAATGCTGGCCGACGCCGGTCCCGAACCATCATTCGTGACGTAGGAGGAATAGCCCGGTGGAAAGCGACCGTTGGCGTCATGGTAACTGTGCAGCGCGAGTCCGAGCTGTTTGAGATTGTTTTGGCATTGAGACCGGTTGGCCGCCTCGCGAACTTTTTGCACCGCCGGGAGAAGCAATCCAACCAGGATCGCCATGATGGCGATGACGACCAGAAGTTCAATGAGAGTGAAGCCTCGACGTTGTTGGTTGACCATGTGGGAACTCCTTGCCAACACACTCTGTGCGGAAAATTGCATTCCTTCGAATCAATTACTTCATGCTGCCTAAATCTCAGGATTGCCGAGGCAAACATATTGTCTTCGCGGAGACAAAAATAGAATATTAGGCCAGCCTAACTGTATGGTTAGGCAAACCTGATCCGATTGGCAACTCGAATTTTGATTTTCTGTCGGGCAAGGAAGGAATATTAAAAAAGCGGCGTCGAGGTATCTCTCTCCGCCTGTTGCGAAAGGAAGATACTTCGACGCCGCTTCGGATTGCGAACGAACACTTCACCGAACCGCGATTAACTTACACCCTTCACGTCGTAGCACATCAACACATTCTGGTCGGCAATGTACATCCGACCGTTGGCGATGACGGGATGAGCCCAGGCAGGGCTGCGGCTTCGGTCGGGCGGAAGGAACACGCCTCGTTCGATGTATTTCTTGGGACTCGGCTCGATCAAGTGAACGGTTCCTTTCCGCTCGTTGCGGAAATACAACCGACCGTCGGCAAAGGCGACCGAACCCTTGCCAGGGAGTCTTCCTTTCTCTTCCCAAGCCGTTTTGCCGGACTTGAATTCGATACAAGCGAACCGGCCTCCATTGCTCCCATAGACGTAGCCATCCAACAGAATCATGCCGCCGTGGTGGTTCTGCATGTTTTTGCTGAAGTAGACCTTTTCGGCGTTAACGTCGTCACCTTTGCGCGTGAGTTTGGCGAGAGCACAACCGGTGCGGTACGCCGATGCAGCGAAGACGTAGTTGTCGTGAAAAATTGGGGTCGAGATGTTCGCGGTGCGGTTTCCGGGCGCGTTGAACTCCCACAACAACTTGCCGTCCTTGGCCCGAACTCCAACGACAGCTCCTTGTCCAGCATCTTGTCCGCGACCTCGCCCGAGGAATTGGATGTAGGTCCGCAGGCCATCGACTTCGGCGACGATGGCCGACGAGTGGTCCGCGCGATAGCCCGCCTCGATTGGGCATTTCCAAATCAGTTCTCCGTTTTTCTTGTTGAGGGCGACGATCGTGGCGGTCGGACCGCCTGGCGTACAGATGAGCTTTTCGCCGTCGATCAACACCGACTCGGAGTACCCCCAATTTCCATCACGACCACCAAAGCCTTGCCGGTCCATGAGGTTCTTACGCCATACGATTTTGCCGTCCTTGACCTGGAAGCAGACGAGTGTTCCCTTCGCTCCGATGGCATAGCCCAACTCCCCGTCGATCGTGGGCGTCGAACGAGTCCCCTTTCGATCCACGTTCACGGCTGGGCCGACCTTTGTCGTCCACAACAACGAGCCATCTTTTTCCTTCAACGCGAAGATGCTTTCGTCGCCGTCCTTGTTGCCCATCGTGAAAATTCGACCGGCGGCGATGCTGGGGGTGCTATAACCTTCCCCGAGGTTCGTGACCTTCCAAAGCAACTTCGGACCGCCTTTGGGCCATTGTTGGAGAAGGCCTTTCTCCTTCGACTTTGCATCACGATTTGGCCCTTGCCACTGAGGCCAGTCATACTTGCGTGGTTGGAATTCTTGTTGGGCCGAAGCCAGATTGGGGCACACGAAGACGAACATGGCCACCATGGACCAAGAACGCAATGTCATTCCGAGACTCCTTTGGTACTCGCGGTCGGTTTAGATCTATTTGGGATGTCTAATTTGGGAGGCAGGCTATCAAGATTAGACAACCAAAAGGCGGGGAATATTCAAGGTTGTCAAGTCAGCCATTCCACAGCAAAGATATCGTAGCTGACAGCGCCACGAAGTACAAGAACCGCTTGGCAGTCAGGAGGATCAAGGAAGATCGTTTTTCGAAGAGTGAAAGGCGACACTCCCAAACAAAACAAAGACAAAGACAACGGCACACGGAGTGTGCCTGCTACTT
>CAYYUU010000968.1:0-3388 GCA_964474955.1 uncultured Alcaligenaceae bacterium
AAATCTAGGTTGCGGGTTCTGATCGAAAACGGAGGTCGGTGTCATCGAGAGCTTTCGCCGTATCTCGGGATCGTTCAGAGGAGCACCCGCCGGATCGAGTTTCAGAAAGGTCTCATATTCCTGTCGAGCCTTACCGTATTCGCCCGACTCAAAATAATTGTGGCCACGGTTGCAATAGGCCCTCGCAAATTTCGGATTCAATTTGATGGCTTTCGAGAAATCCGCGAGGGCATCTTTATGGTTGCCCATTTCGGCGTAGATGGCTCCACGGTTGTTATATGCTTCGGCGTCTTTCGGTTCGATGTGAATCGCCTTATTCAGGGTCGTCAACGCCTTGCGAAACGCTTTCTTTTGAAAATACGTCGTGCCCAAATTAACATAACCTTTGGGATTCGTCGGATCGAGTTTCGTCACTTTTTGGAAGTCAGCGATGGATCGCTCAAAGTCATTGTTCACATAGTGCACATGCCCTCGTTTGGCATATCCCTCCACGAGGTTGGCATCTAACTCAATCGCGCGATCCAAATCTGCGAGCGCCTTCTTCAACTCTTGCTTGTAGAGCCAAACCGTTCCCCGCTGTAAATACGCATTGGCATCTCGTTTGTTCAGTTCCACCGCTTTATCGAGGTCCGCGAGACTTTTGTCCAACGCACCCATCGTGAGGTGACAACATCCACGATTGAAATAGGCTGCCCCTGATTTCGGATCGAGGCGAATCGTTTCCGTGTAGTCGGCGATGGCCTCGGGGAACTTCTCGGTGTGTGTGTGAACGAGCCCTCGATGGAAATACGCTTTGGGGGTTGGTTGGATCGCGATGGAGCTGTTGAGGTCCTCAAGAGCTTTCGCTTGCATTCCTTTGCCTTGATAAAGGACGCCTCGTTCGCGATGGGCGATATGATCTTCCGGATCGAGAGCAATCGCTGCCGACAGCTTTTCGAGCGGAGTGACAGTGTTGACAAGTTCACTCCGTGTGGGCGTGGTCGGTCCATCCGGCAGCGGAAGATCTGGAAGGTCCTCTTCGGAGGAACACCCAACAATCACCAAAAACGCGAGCGGGAGGAGATACCTCTTCACGGTCGACTCCATCCATTTCGGTCCGGAACTCGGAACACAAACGAGAGAGAACGGGATTCTCGTCCGAACCTGTCATCGGCTTTCTCTGATCGTCATCTTTGGTAAATCCGTTCGAATTCCTAGAGTCAATCGATTGCGAGGGATTCGCGGGATCAAGCCGCGCAGCGGACGGATCAAGAATTGTCGTCTTTCTCGAGTGCAGGCACGTTCCTTCTGCAGGCTTCGCCTGCGTACGAAAGGACGCCTTTGTCGGGTTGTTTCGAATCAGAGGTGGGATAAGGGTACACAAAAAACACAAAAATCCCCAACATCTGATTTTTGCGCTTTTTGTGTACCCTTTTTGACCCTCGCAGGAGCATTTTCGAGAGGTCGTTTTTCGAGCCGGAGGTAGAAAACACATACACAAAAAACACAAAAATACCCGACATCGGATTTTTGTGTTTTTTGTGTACCGAATTTACGGTCCCCGGTCTCGAATTTGGGAGTTCGCCACAGCCATCGGTGGCAACTTCTCAGAGTAGCTCAGGTTTATGTTGGGCCCGACAACAACAGCGATCCTGCCTGTTGCAAGCCGGAAAACTCCAACCCAATGCGACCTCCCAAAACGAGATGCGCTCGATGTATTTCGCGTTCCCAAGGAAAGAACGTATCTCTTGAGCGTCCTTTCGCTGAGAGGCTGTGAAGTTATTGAAAAATATTGAAATATTTGGCCGAGTCTGCCCGAGCGGAAAAGACGCTCGGTTGCCTGCTCGGCCTTCTTGGTGCTCGCGACGTGTGGCTCTTTCGGGTCGTTGGGGCTTTTCCAACCCATATTTCCCCCTCCCATTGGTCTCAGCGCGCACCGCCAGTGTCGATTAGGTCAATTGGCAATCTAACACCAAAGCACAAAACCAAGTCTGCAGTTGGGTCTCGATCAACCGACACGACGTCCAGAAGTTATGGACCAACGCTTGCCAAAGGGCCAATCCACGAACCTTCTCTTTTCCACGCAATGGCACTTGATACATCTTTCGTTGCCGCATCCCGGCGTTGACCCATTCGGCGCTCTGGCCGCGTTGAGCCAACGTCTCGTTCGCCTCCCTCGTGCCCATGCGGGCCCTAAGTTCTTTCATCGCTTCGTTGTCGCCCTTCTTCGGTTCGTACGGATTTTTGCCCGCCTTTAAGTCTTGCTTTTCTTTCTTCAAGGGCATGAAGACTGTCGTGTTCTGGTCGTGAGCTTTCTGGACATCGTCATCGTGGGCAAACCCGCAGTCGACCAGATACTCTTTGGGATCCTGGTCGTAGTGGTCTCGGATCTGATCGAGCATCGGACCCATCTGTCCCACATCGTTGCCCTGCTCGGTCACATCCACGGCCGCGATGATGCCTTGGGCTGTCGTGGCGAATTGGACGTTGTAAGCGGCACGAAAGCCACCATCGGGCATCTTCATCTTGAGGGCGTCCGGATCCGTCCTGGAGGCGCGTCCTTTGTAGTTCTCGGGGTCTTTCTCGCGTCGGGCCGCTTCGCGAGCGTCTTTGTCGGCTCGCTCTTGGCGTTTGGTTTCGATTTCCTCAGCGACTTGCAGAGCCTTCTGCAGACGCTTGGTTCGTTCTTGCAGGTGTCGCTGCCTGGCGGCGTTGGGTTGGCCGCTCGTCGGATCGTTGGAGTCTTTTTGGTGTTCCTTGAGCCACTGGAGTTGTTCTTCGACTTGTTGTTGGGCTTGTTGGATCGATTCTTGGGTTCGGAACGAGTCGGCGGCGGCGTTGGCTCGAACCTTCATGCCGTCTTGGGAGACGCGTTGGAGTGTGATGACTTGGGCGTGCAAGAGGGCCGTGACGTGAGTCACGAGCAACTTCTCGAGTTGTTCGTTGTGGTCTTTGCGAAAGTCCGAGAGCGTATGGTGGTTGATCGAAAGGGAGCCACAAAGCCATCGGTAGGCATTGTCGTGTAGGCACAGCTTGGCCAGTTCTCTGGCCGACCCAACGCCCTCGGTGACGGCCAACATCCAAAGAGCCAGAAGGACTCTGGGGTCGGTCATGGGTCGTCCGGGCTTTCCCGCGACGGCGCGAATTTTCTCGTGCAAGGCACTCACGTCGATTTCTTCGACGTAATCCCAGATGAGCCGGACAGGGTGATCTTGTGGCACGAGGTCATCGAGCGTACATCGAGGCACGACGACAGAGCGATCGGGGAGACGTAATCGAGGAGCGGGTTTCTCAGACATCGAGAAGTACCTACAAAGAAAGGCAAACCGTATCGTCTGGTCCATTATACGCAAAACACGTAAGTGTATATGCGTTCATGTGTGGGTTAATTCACAGCCTCGGAGCGAAA
>CAYYUU010000969.1:0-3379 GCA_964474955.1 uncultured Alcaligenaceae bacterium
GCGTGGTGCTGGCGTGGCAATTGCCGTTACCGTTTGAACAAGTTTCACGAATCCATGAGGGCGGACAAAAATGCGATCCAGATCGACTCGAACTATGCGCTCGTTTGGAACAACATGGCCGATACGCTTGTGGGCCAAGGGAAACGCCGCGAGGCCCTCAAGGCGTACAAGAAGGCGTTGGAACTCGATCCGGAATTTGCTGCAGCGTGGACAAGCCTTGGGTTGACGTATCATGAGCTGGGGCAAAGCGATCAGGCGCTCGTTCTGCACAAGCGGGCTTTGAAAATCCAACCAGACGACCCCATTGCGTGGAACAACTTGGGACTGGCCTACATGGGACTCGGGAACCGGCGCGAGGCCATCGAGGCGTACAAGAAGGCGTTGGAATTCAGGCCGCGATATCAACTTCCTTGGAGCAATCTTGCCATCGTTTACCGAGCCCAGAAGAACTTCGAAGAAGCCATCAACGCCAGCAAGAAGGTCCTCGAACTGGCCCCAGACGACGTACCGACGTGGAACGATCTCGGCCTGGCGTTGCAATCGCAACGGAAGCCGGAGGCGGCTCGAAAAGCTTATGAGCGGGCGTTAGAACTGGACCCAAAGTACTCTCCCGCCTGGAATAACCTGGGGAATGTGCTTCGCACGCAGAAGAAATTCGACGAGGCCATCGCGGCTCAAAAGAAGGCGGTTCAATTCGATTCGAACAACTCGGTGTTCTGGAGTAACCTCGGGATTTCACTTTTGGCCGGGAACCGATTCGACGAGGCGATCACGGCTCACAAAAAGGCTCTGGAACTCGACCCAGGGAGCGGGACCAGTTGGCTCAACCTTGGTATTGCTCTTCACAACCACCAGAAGTTCAAGCAGGCCATTGAGGCCCTCAACAAATCCGTAAAACTTGATCCCAACCGTTCCCTTGCCTGGTTGATGCTTGGCCGTTCGCAGAGCAAACTTGGGCAGCTTGACAAGGCCATTCAGTCTTTCCATCAGGGGCTCAAGATAGCCCCAAAGAACAAGGATATCTGGATCAAACTTGGCCTGGCGCTCCGAAATCAGAAGAAGGTGGATCAGGCCGTGAAGGCCTTCCGCCGGGCCTTGCAAATTGATCCAAATTACGGCTATGCCTGGATCAATCTTGGCGATACCTTTGCGTTGCAACAGAAGTGGGATGAAGCCGCCGGAGCCCTCCGAAAGGCTCTGAAAACACTTCGCAACGATGCCCATGTTTTGCGAAGCCTTGGCGTTGCCCTTGCTCAACAAAAGCAATTCCAGGAGGCCACTGAGGCCTTTCGAGCTTCGTTGAAATTCGAGCCCAAAAATGCGGGAGCATGGGCCAACCTTGGCAAGACTCTTTTTCGCCAGAAGAAGTATGCGGATTCGATCGAGGCGTACACCAACGCCCTGAAGTTCCCTACCAGATTCACGCCAGTTATCCAGATGGGATTGGGCGAGGCATTGTTCGAGGCCGGACAGTTTCCAAAAGCCTTGCGTACGTTTCGAAGGCTCGCGCAACTGGTGCCCGAAAGACATCCGTTGGGTGCCTCGGCTTAGTCTTATGTACGAGCCTGTGAGAATTTTTTGGCCCTCGAAAAGAAGCTCCCCGCTGTCCTGGCCAAGGAAGAAAAACTTTCGTCCCGAGAATATTCGTTCCTGATTCTACTGTGTGTGCGGTACAAGAAACGGTACGGCGATGCAACCAAGCTCTACATTGCACTTTTTGAACAAGACCCCCAGATAGCCAAAGATTTGAAATACCAGGAGCGTTACAACGCGGCGTGTGCGGCAGCATTGGCCTCGGCTGGCCTCGGAATTCACGCCGACAAGATCGACGCCAAAGCACGGACGCAACTTCGCCAACAATCTCGGACTTGGCTTTTGGCCGATCTAAAAGCGTATCGCGACAGGCTCCAGAAAAACCGCATGCTCGCTTCGGCGGTCGTCGACCGGCTACAACACTGGCAGACAGATCCGGACCTGGCAAGCGTTCGTGACAAGAACGCTCTCGCAAAACTGCCCAAAGAAGAGGCACAACTCTGGCAAGAAGTTTGGACTGATGTGCGGACGTTGGAGAACACAGCTCGAAAGAACTTTAACGAGACGAAGACGAAAGGGACTCTGAAAGGCAATGAGATCACACACAAGCACAAGCTGAACGCGGGCAGAACCTATATCATCCAAATGCGCAGCGACCACTTCGATACCGAATTGCGGTTGGAAGACTCGGCGGGCATGCGACTGAAGGTAAACGACGATCGATCCAAGACCGACCGCAACTCCCAGATCGAGTTTCGTCCCAAACGCAGAGACGTCTATCACATGGTTGCCGGTTCGGTTCGGAATCGGGAGTGGGGTGCCTACGAAATTATCATTCGGGAGTTTCAGTCCAAGTAGAAGCACCATCGCAACCAGGATGAGCAACCCAAGAGAACCATCCCCATGGGAACCAAGTTCACCGAGATATCCGAGAACCACGCAACATTCATCCAGAACCAACACATGTTTTTCGTCGCGACTGCGGCGAGTGACGGGCGCGTGAACTTATCTCCCAAAGGGATGGACACGCTCCGAGTTTTGGGACCGAACCAAGTCGTCTGGCTCAACGTGACGGGAAGTGGGAACGAAACTGCAGCGCACCTTCGTGAGCTGAATCGCATTACCCTGATGTTTTGCGAGTTTGAGGGTGACCCGAAGATACTTCGGCTTTATGGCCACGCTCAAGTTTATCATCCGAACGATCCCGAATGGAATGATTTGTTGGCGTTGTTTCCAACGGTTCCGGGTGCAAGACAAGCGATTGATGTGAACGTGGAAATAGTTCAGACGTCGTGCGGGAAAGGCGTCCCCTATTATACTTATGTAGGGCCACGAGATCATTTGAACGAGTGGGCTGAACGCAAAGGCTCCGATGGCATTCGCAAATACTGGGAACAGAAGAACAGGGTCAGCCTTGACGGAAAAGAAACAGGTATCCTTGATGAACCAGGAAACTAAGAACCAAAATCCACAACCCCGCACCCGTATCTCTAACGGCATGGTGCTGCTTGTGATTGGGGGTATGATCCTTGTCGGCACGCTCTACACGTTGCACGTCTACGCCGGACGGAGAGACCGGCTTCCGTCGTTGCTCTTTATCATGGTCACGCCGTTGGTTGTGCTCGCTGGGGTCAAATTGTTCGTCGATTACGCATTCCGCGCGGACCGAGCGCGAGGTTGGGTTTGTCCCCAATGTCAAGGAAGCGGAAAGGCTCCTAGTGCATCCGGGGAAGAATCCACCTCGTGCCGACCTTGTAATGGAGTCGGAAGAATTTTGGGGTAATGAATTTTGACGAACAAAATCGGCACCAGGGAAGGCTCTATTCTACAAGCCTGAAGCGCAAGC
>CAYYUU010000970.1:0-3379 GCA_964474955.1 uncultured Alcaligenaceae bacterium
GTCTACCCGCGTGACGCGGATGGTGTAGTGTTCCCAATCGTGTTCGAGACGGACCCGCGGGTGGTGCGTCCAGTCCATTGTTCCCCGCGGGCCAGCAACCTGGATCGTCGCGTCCTTGATGTCGACGCGGACGATCTCCGGGTACGCGATTGGTTCCAGTCCAATGCGTGACATGAGAATGTCTCCCTCTATCAAGCCCGCAACCCGCGCCCGCGCAGACTCGCCGTGTCCGCGGATCGCTCGACACGCGTCAAAGCGCAGGCGGGCCATCCAAGATATTTCCAGAACCAGGATGTTGCGAGCATCCCGATCTTTCGCGTCGTTTGAAGAATGTTGTGAGGCGTGGTAGAGATTCACCGATCGCAGCGTTGGTGTGTGTGGTTCGCTCACGAACCGAAACCATCAGCGCACGACTCGCTACCAGATTCAGGATGTCGAGATTAGAGGGAGTACGACATGAGATAACCCAACCCGGTGGTGGCCGAAGGCCAAAGTGGATGGAATGTGTGAATTCTGTCGGTCGTCGCGAGCCCGTAGCCCACGACATCCCCAAGGACACACAATCAGATGGGGAGGTTCGCCCGAAAACGAATTGTTAGAATTTGATGTTGACGGCGGTCTTGACGCTCTCGGAAATCTTTTCCATGAGCTTGTCGGCGGCGCTACTTGCGGCGAAGTCAGCGATCTTCGAGAGTAAGTCTTTGTTGTCCGATTTCTTGATGGCTTCATACGCTTTCTTTTTCGCTTCCTTGTATTTCTTGTAATCGTCAACCAGGGACTTCTTCTGTGATTCGATGGGTTTCATCTTGTCCTTGAGATTGTCGCCGGTGATGTCCTTGACTTTGAGATTTTTCCAACTCGTTGCATACGAGTTGAGAGACCGCTCGACTTTCTTGAATGCGGCGTCTACTTTATCTATTTCCTTCTTGAGGGTGGGCTCGGCTTTGGCCAAGTTCTTCAACCCGGCGAGTTTCTTTCCTTCGATTTTCAGGATCGCCTGATACTTTTTCGTCAGGGCATACGCTGCGGCGTTCGCTGCCGCAAATTTCATTTTGGCTTTAAAATTACCCGCCATTGCTTTGCTCCTGAACGAATTCGATTTTGAGACTGAAGATGTGCGCAGAGTTCAGTTGAAATTGTCAACCTGACCGAAAGATATACAATCTTACGCCCGGGAGGGAAAGAAAGCAATTCACTTCCCGTTGACCATTTTGTCCATCGGGTGTCTGAATTGCAAAGCCACTTCGTCTTGCACGTCTGTTTCGAACCAACTACACTGCCATTTTGCAACCCTCATTTGTGGGTGCCGCCACCGGTTGTGCGCATCGACTGGCGCATCGTGGCTGAAGCCTGTTGCCTTTTCCGATCCGAAGTGCTGCTCCGGCGGTATAATAATGGCATGAGCAACAGCTCCCCAACGTTACCGGAAAACCATCGTCCACTGAGGAACTCGCCCGAGGTGAGTCTTGCCAGGAAAGCCTAGAGCATGCAATACGACCCAACGAATCCCCTCATCGTCCAGGGTGACCGAACTATCCTGGTCGAGGTGGATAATCCAAAATACGCCGAGGCCCGAGACGCTCTTGCCCCATTTGCCGAACTCGAAAAAAGTCCCGAACACATTCACACGTATCGGCTGACTCCGCTTTCGCTCTGGAACGCCGCAGCCGCAGGAATGACCGCGGACGCGATGTTGGAAGTGCTGGAGACGTACACCAAGTTCCCGCTTCCGAACAACCTCGCCCCCGAAATTGCCGAACTCGTCAGCCGCTATGGTCGCGGCGTTTTGAAAAAGCACGGGGACAAACTCAAACTCGTTTGCGAAGACGCGCCGCTGTTAGCAGAACTGACGCGCCAACCGAAGGTCAACGAATATCTCGGCGAGCAACTCGACGAGACGACGTACGTCATCGAACCCGCCCACCGTGGTGTCCTGAAACAGGCTTTGATCGTCGTCGGTTATCCGGCCGAAGACGTCGCGGGCTACACCGAAGGATCACCGCTCGAGATCCACTTGCGTGAGATCTCCAAACAAGGCGTGCCGTTCACCGTCCGCGATTACCAACGCGACGCGGCAGACATTTTCTATGCCGGTGGCGATGCGCGAGGCGGAAGCGGTGTCGTCGTGTTGCCTTGCGGGGCGGGAAAAACGATCGTCGGCATCAAGGCCATGTCGCTCGTCCAACGATCCACGTTGGTTCTGACGACGAGCATCACGGCCGTCAAACAGTGGCGACGCGAAATCCTCGACAAGACAGACCTGGAAGAAGATCACGTCACCGAATACACCGGAGAGAATAAACAAATCGGCCCTGTCACGGTCGCGACGTATCAGATCGTCACCCACCGCCCCGATAAAAATGAGGACTATCCGCACTTCGGTTTGTTCGAAGAACGGGATTGGGGACTCATCGTGTATGACGAAGTCCACCTCCTACCGGCTCCGGTGTTCCGCGTGACGGCCCAGATCCAAGCGCGGCGGCGGCTCGGTTTGACGGCCACACTCATCCGTGAAGATGGTCGCGAGGGAGACGTCTTCAGTCTCATCGGTCCGAAGAAATACGACGTCCCCTGGCGGGAACTCGAATCGCGGGGTTGGATCGCCGAGGCAAACTGTAGCGAGATTCGCGTCACCATGCCCGACGGGTTACGGATGGAATACGCCGTCGCCGAGTGGCGAGAGAAGTATCGAATCGCCAGCGAAAACCAGGTCAAAGACGACGTCGTCGAGGTCCTGTTGGAAAAGTTTGCCGACCAGAGAGTCATCGTCATCGGTCAATATTTAAGGCAATTGCGTCGACTCGCGGAACGCTTCGAGTTGCCGTTGATTACCGGCAGCACCGGCAACGCCGAACGCGAAGACCTTTATAAAAAGTTTCGAACGGGCGAAATCCGCCATCTTGTGCTGTCGAAGGTCGGCAACTTTGCGATTGACTTACCCGACGCCAACGTGTTGATTCAGGTGTCGGGAACGTTCGGGTCACGCCAAGAGGAGGCCCAGCGGCTCGGTCGCGTTCTTCGCCCGAAATCGGGAGGCCAGAGCGCCCACTTTTATACACTCGTGAGCCGCGACACACGCGAACAAGATTTCGCGCACCACCGCCAACTGTTCCTCACCGAACAAGGCTACAGCTACAGTATTCTCGATGGCTCTGACTTGCTCTCGGGAGCGAATCAGACAACCGTTTCGTCCGGCGAAGCAACTTGAGGGGAATCAAAGTTGGGTTGTTGACTCGTCAATTGTGTCTTGGGACTGAGCCGGTTGGATAACGAAGTGTTGCATCTTTGGTGGGGCGTACCCAAGCGCGGCGGAGGGCGGGGGTTTGGAGGGAACCACCGAAAAAAACACCACCCCACGCCACGCGAAGGGGACGGGCAC
>CAYYUU010000971.1:0-3375 GCA_964474955.1 uncultured Alcaligenaceae bacterium
GACCCTGCCCTCGAACTTTGGCTTCAATTCAGACGGAACGCCGGGCTTCGCACCTAAGTAGGCATCGCCGATCTTCATCCAAACGCCGGGTGCCGTGCCGCGATCGTTTGGGATCGGCTCGGAACCTTTTGGAAACATCGCCTGGATGCGATTTCGTTCGGGCATCGTGCGATTGCGACTTGCGAACAAGTTCGCGATGTAGTCGAACGATGGTTGGTGAAACTCTAATTCGACTCCTGCGGCTTTCGCGATTGCTTCGCGCGTCAGGTCGTCTTGCGTTGGTCCGAGCCCGCCGGTCAACAGTACAACCTTGGCCCGTTTCGAAGCAATCTGAAAGGCTTCGACGTTGGCGTCCATGTCGTCCGAGATGGTCGTGTGCCAGCCGACGAAGATTCCGATTTCGGCGAGACGTTGGCTCAACCACTGGCAATTTGTGTCAAGGTTCTGGCCGTTCGTGAGTTCGGTCCCGATCGATATGATTTCTGCTCTCATGGTCGCGTCCGTTGTGTGGGGTTGTTGTATTGTATTTGTTGTAGCAGAAAGGAAATGTCGTTGCTTCCTGATAAACTGATTGCGGGATGGAACTTGAGGCGAGGCCGAGGCATGAGAAAAAATGGTGGTCCGGATTTTGGGTTGAGTGGGAGTTCGACGGCGACAAAAACAAAGACAAAACTACCAAAGCGGCATCAATCCGCCGCACTCCAATACAAAAACAAATGACAACGGCACACGGGCAACGGGAAGTAAATCAGTGTCCGGTTTCTCGAGGGATTTTTCGAAGCCCATCGCCCCTCTTGCGGTATACGGGATTTACGGCTGAGGTTTACTCACAACGAAGTTGCTATTTTTGAGCTACTCGATGGCCATCGATCATGACCTGGAGTTTTCTCCATCCTCGCCACAAGGTGATCCAGCCAGGGAATCCATCGCCTATACGGTTTTAGTGTCCGCCCGAACGAGCCACGTGCATGTACAATGTTCTCACCGACGGGTTCCGCCCCATCCGGTTACGGTAATGCCCACGGAGCACCTCGACAGCTTCCTCTCCCACGACTTCCCGGGCCAGCCGAGTCTCGGCGTCCTCGGCTCTGGCCGCGTCTCGCAGTTGCAACGACGTCGTGGCCACCGCCGAGAGAACTCCGATCGCCGGTTCCAATCTCTCGATCTTGGTGAACTGCAACTTTTCGATTCCGCAACCAGTCGTCATGGCTTTGTGATATTCCTCAACGATCCACCGTGCTCCGTAGAACAAACGGTAGTGTCTAGTTCCCGACCACATCGAAACAAAGGGAGAACGCCCGTGTCCGAGATGCATTACAACTGTGAGGTATGTTCTTGGCGAGGGACGTGTACCCCAAGCCCTCCGATGAATGATGCCTCGTGCCCGAACTGCGGCTCGCTCATGTACCCGACATTTTCGGGCAGCGCTCCACGCGAACAAAGTTATCGCGAACGCAGCGGAGGTGGCGGTCCTCGTTTTTCCGGAACTTGGTGGGTGATTGGGTTGCTTTGTGTCGCAGGGGTACTGTACGTCATTGTGAATCAATGGCGACAACCACCACCCGAACCAGACGGGTTCGACCAATTGCCTCCGGAAATGCGAGAGCCGGCGCGTAAGATGTTCGCCCAGATGCGAGCCAAGATGGACGAACAATTCGAAAAAACGCTCGCCGATGCCAAGAGCGAGGACCCGCGAATGCGATTCAAGGCCACCGAGCGCATCCCGTCCATGTTTGCGGCGAGCTATTTTGCAGACCCGCTCCAACCAAACTCGAAGAAATCCAAAGAACGCCGTCAAGCCGGCTTCGCGAAAGCTCTGGCCACACTCGAAACTCTCACGAACGACGAGAACGAAGACGTGAGGGCCATGGCAAGGGTTGCCCGCATTCGGCTCCGAAAAGTCATGAATCGTCAGGCTCAGATACGCGAGCAATTCGAGCAAACTCTTGCGAAGTCCAGGAGCCCAGATCCAAAGCAACGGTACGAAGCCGCCGAACGCATTCCGTCGACGTTCACATCAGCATTTACAAGTTACAACTTTGGACAGAAAGATAAATCGAAGCAGGCAAAAGAACTTCGACAGGAAGGTTTCGCTAAGGCTCTGGCCACACTCGAAGCCCTCCTCGACGACGAGGACGAAGACGTCAAGGCCATGGCAAGGGTATCTCGGATCAAACTTCGCGAGATGATGGCACGGTGGAACTAAAGCGATTTGCCTTGAGGAGATGTGGCCAAAGAGGTTGGTGATTTTCGTCGAGTGTGGCATCGTCGCTTCGCTCCTTGCCACACTCTGGCTTTCTGTTCCCTGGTCGCTCGGGCGCAGGCGTTTACAAACCACCGACCATGATCGGATACACGACCAACAGCAGAACTCCCGCCGTCAACGCCATCATGAGCGTCGAGGCGATTCCGCAGTAGACGCCGTTCTGCGTTCGTTCTTGACCGTCCGGGTCCATCTTCTCGCGTTCCATGAGTTTCAGGTCGTGTTCGCCCATCGACCACACGAACGGCCCAAGCGGCCAGACGGCCAAACTCATCAGCCCGAGCCACAATATAGTCTCGCCGCGATGGTCGGCCATTTGTTTTTTGGCTCGGCGACGGCGGACTTCTTCGTCGGCATCGAAGTCTTCCTGTCGCGTTCCGCATATGCGGCAGAATTCGTCTTCGATGGGAATCGGCGAATCACAAAGCCGACACGGGGCGAGTCGTTTTCGGACGGAGCGAAGCGGAAGTTCTCCTCCCATCCCGTAACTATTTCGGGGCCGCTCCTCGGTGTCCTCCAGCGGCTCGAAATCTTCGAGTTCTTCAATTTCCTCAAGTTCTTCCAGTTCCTCTTGTTCCGGCTCGTCCAGTGGATCAAAGAGGAGAGCCTCTTCGGCGATGGCTTCCGCATCCGATTCGGAGCGGGTCGGAGGAGTTTTTCGCTGTTTGGTTTTTTTGAGCTTTTCTTCGGTGGGGTCGAGCCAATCGGCTTCGAGTTCAAGGCCGAGGTCTGACTCGGCCTTGGCTTTCGGGGCGTCCCGAGAACTGGATCGGCGAGGAGTTTTGGGACTTGGTTGGATGCTCTCGCGGTCCATCACGGCGCTCGACGATCCACCCGACCGAGTCGGCGTGAGCGGACCATCGGGTTCGTCGTGCAATGGTGTGGAAGCGGAAAACGGATCGCTGAGAGATGCAGAACTCTCTTCGCCCCACGGGTCATCATCCAGATCGACTAGCTCGACATCGTCCGGCAGTGCGAAGTCGTCGAGGTCGGATTCCTGCTCCTCGGAGATCGAGGGCTTGGCTTTCGCTGCCTTCGCCGCGCAGTCTGGACACTGGGCGGGAACCTCTTGCCCCGGCTCGACGGCAAAAAGATTTTCGCATTTGGGGCAA
>CAYYUU010000972.1:0-3373 GCA_964474955.1 uncultured Alcaligenaceae bacterium
CGACACTCTCCCAACAACCACTCCAAATACAACTCTGATTTACCCATCAACCCTTCGAAAATTATTCAAACCTCCTTTCCTCGTTTTCGAACAAACCGAATCCGCCCAATTCTCGTCGGTATCAATAGATTCCATCGAGCGTCTCCTTCGTACGCAGAGAGGCGGAAGATTCCTCGGCTTCGATTCGCGGAAGAGTCGCGAATTCCTAAAATAAATGACAAGTCCCGTCTCAAATCTTGTCCAACGTCACCGCTTTTCAGAAAGGATTGATAATGATCCTGACGAAACGAACACTCCTATCTTTGGCCTTTGCGACAGCGATGGCTCTGTTCGTTGGCAGCCAAGGCATTGCGGCAGAAAAGCAAGAAGATCCAACTCAGAAGGTCGTCCAGGGCAACAACGAGTTCGCCATCGACTTGTACAAGAAACTCGCGGCAGATGGCAAGAACAAGAACGTCTTCTTCTCGCCGTATTCGATCACTCAGGCTCTGGCCATGACGTTCGAAGGAGCCCGCAACAAGACGGCCCTGGAAATGGGACAGGTCTTGGACTTGCCAAAGATCACTCGACAGGCCGACAACAACGAACGACCGTGGAACACGGAGTTGTTCAATTCGGCTCTTGCGTCGCTCAACAAACAGTTGGCTCCGCCCCAAGATGCCGAAGCCAAGAAGTTCAAGAAGATGGCTGCGGCTCTCGAAAAGCAACTTTCAGCAGCCAACAACAGGACTCGGAATTTGGAAAAACAAGGGCAGTTTGCACAAGCCCAAAGAATGCGAGTTCAAGCCCAAGCCCTCGCCAAGAAACTCAACAAAGTCCGACAACAATACGGCCAATACGAACTCACACTCGCCAATGCATTGTGGGGCGAGCAGACGTATCCGTTCAGCAAAGAGTACCTGGCGAACGTCCGCGAACACTTCAAGTCGGGAGCGCTGAAGCTCGCTGACTTCCGCAAAAACTGGGAAGCCGAACGGTTGCGAATCAACGCGTGGGTCGCCAAACAAACTCGCGATCGCATCAAGAACATTCTCAAAAAGAACGACCTCAACCGGTTGACGCGATTGGTGTTGGCCAACGCGATTTACTTCAAGGGCGACTGGGCCGAGCCTTTCAACGCGAAAAACACAAAGCCGCGAGATTTCACGCTGGCCAACGGAACGAAGATCAAAGCCCCGACGATGACCGATTTCAAAGAGATGCGGTACGGGGCGTTCAACGCCGACGGCAGTTCCTTTCAAACTCCCAAAACGATTCCAATCGGTATGAGGCCGGACAAATTCAAGAAAGGCTATCCGGGTAAAGGTGGTTTCGCGGCAGTCGAGCTGCCCTACCGAGGCGGCGAATTGTCGATGGTCGTGATTGCTCCGCAAGACCCGAACGGTCTGCCCGCTCTGGAGAAGAAATTGAATGCCGCGAAGTTGGCTGGTTGGGTCAAGAAGATGAATAAGCGAAAGGTCAACGTCTTTCTGCCCAAGTTCAAACTGGAGACGGGTTACTCGCTCAAGAAGCCGCTTCAGGAACTTGGCATGCGTGAGGCCTTCATCGAACCAGACCCGAGCGGCGGTGCTGATTTCTCCGGAATGACGGCTTCGAAGCGAAGGGATTTGTATATCGGCAAGGTCATCCACAAAGCCTTCGTGGAAGTGAACGAGAAGGGCACCGAAGCTGCTGCGGCGACTGTTGTTGTCGTCTTTGGAGCTACGTCGGCGCCGCGGCTTGTTCCGTTCAACCCGACGTTCAAAGCCGATCGACCATTTCTCTTTATGATCCGTCACGTCAAGACGGGATCGATTCTGTTTATGGGTAAGGTGGCGAATCCGAAGGGTTAATTCGAGTTTGAGAAATGAAATTGGAACCGTGTCGTTGCTTTGTGACGGCGCGGTTTTTTTATTTTGTAGCTCAAGGTGGAAACGTTGAGGGGTTGAGGGTTTTGGTAGCCACGGAGTGGCGACAGATCGTAGGCGTGGGCGTGAGCCCGCGTGGAGGTTTTGCTCATCCATCTTTTTTCCCAGACCCATTGAGACACGCCACAAACCGTGAGAGAATCGAAGATCCAAAGACGATCGCCGAAAGCCGACCTCAAGGTATCCCGACATGGCTAACTCTCTCGACCTCCAACTCGATTACCTCCCGCGTTTGCCCAAAAAGAAAGACTTCCGGATTGGGTGCCTCGGTGCCGGATTCATCATGCGAGATTGTCACCTCGTGGCTTATCGCAATGCTGGATTCAATCCGGTCGCCATTGCCTCGCGAACGACTGATACCGCGCGAGAAGTTGCGAACCATCATGACCTCGCCAAGTGTTACGGCACGGTCGAAGAGTTGTTGGCTGACGAAAGCATCGAAGTCTTCGACGTGGCTGTTCCTCCGGATGTGCAACCGGCGATCCTTCGGCAGATCGCCCAACGCAAGGGCAACGTGCGCGGAATTCTCGCGCAAAAACCCCTTGCGATGTCCGTGAAAGAAGCTCGTGAATGCGTCGATTTGTGCGAGCAAGCGGGTATCAAACTCGCCGTCAATCAGAACATGCGATATGACCAATCGGTACGCGCGTTGGCCGACATCTTGAAAAAAGGATGGCTCGGCGAGCCCGTTCTCGGGACGATCGAAATGCGAGCGATTCCGCACTGGATGCCGTGGAGCGAAAAGCTCCATTCGCTCTCGACGTTCGTCATGAGCATCCACCACCTCGATACGTTTCGCTATTGGTTCGGCACGCCCGACCGTGTTTTGGCGAGTACGCGACCTGATCCAAGGACAAAGTTTCCGCACGCTGACGGATTGAATTTATACATCCTCGAATACGACAACGGTTGCCGCGCGACCGGATGGGACGATGTGTGGACTGGCCCCGCGCGAGAAGGAGCCGAAAGCGATATCTATATTCGTTGGCGAGTCGAAGGCACCGACGGAATCGCCAAGGGAACAATCGGCTGGCCGAATTATCCGGCGCGGACGCCGAGCACTTTGGACTTCACGACCAAACAACACCCCGGATATTGGCTGCAACCTCGGTGGCCGGAAGTTTGGTTTCCCGATGCCTTCGCGGGGACAATGGCCCAACTGCTCTGTGCCATCGAGGAAGATGCCGAGCCCGAGATTGGTGGCCGCGATAACCTCGAAACAATCGCCCTTTGCGAGGCCGTTTATGCCGGGGCCAAGGAACATCGCGTCGTAACGGTGAAGGAATTTTTGACGCCATGACGGTGGACCTGGTGCGTGTTTTTCTGTTGTTGTGCTTTTCGCGAACCGGGTACACGGAGGCCCTTTGAATCCTACCGACCAACACGCAGAACCCGAGGCGCAAGTGAAAGTTGCCTACGTCTTCAGCACGTCCGGACACACGGCGAGCTACAAACGGGGCCAGATG
>CAYYUU010000973.1:0-3371 GCA_964474955.1 uncultured Alcaligenaceae bacterium
GATTGTTTGCCTAGAGTGGATCCTGGTCTTTGGAACCGTATCACCAATTAACTCTTCGGCTGACGAACAAGAGGTATTGGAACGAAATATCATCCGAGCAACCGAATCCCTGAACGTTCCCGACTCCTGGAAGATCAAGCCAATCACCAAGGCCAAGGAACCCGGTTCCAATCAGTGGCTCGTGGAAGGACTAATCCCCAAACTCGGAATCACTCTGTTCTCGGCAAAACCGAAATGTGGCAAAACTACGTTTCTCGCGGCACTTCTATCGGCGTTGGAAAAGGGAAATACGTTCTGCGAATTACAAACTCTCCCAACTCGTGCAATTGTGGTCAGTGAGGAGCCCGAAGAATACTGGTGGCTCCGCAACAAAATGTGGCAATATCAAGAGTTTCACGAACTCAATTGTCTTCCATTCACAAGTAAACCTACACTCGCCGAGTGGGAGGAATACTGTCGCTGGCTCGTCCAGCAGAAGAAAACCGATACCGGATTGGTCGTCCTCGACACACTTAGCGGCCTCGGTCCCATGGATTCGGAAAACGATAACGCCGAGGTAGGCAGATATTTCCCCCCACTTCGTCGAATATCCGAATCCGGCGCATCGGTGTTGATCCTTCACCACCACGGACACAATACCAAGCGAGCCCGTGGAGCGTCGGCAATTATTCAAAGCGTCGATGCCTATATTGACTTTTCGTACAAGTCGAGCGAAGACAATCCCATGCGTGAACTGAAGTTGAAAGGCCGCATGCCGGGGTTAATCCGAGCCATGACGATTGCCTTCGACGAAGAAACCATGACCTATCAACGAATGGCCATTGAACAAATCGAGGAACCGAAGCTCACCACCGAAGCCATTCTGTTGGAGTTAGCCCCGATCGAAAAACCAGGCTGGCAACCTCAAGACTTTGTCGATCATTGGCCCGACGACGAAACACCAGTCCTCAAGACAGTTCAAAATGCGTTGGCGAAGATGGCCAAGAAGGAACAACTCTCTGTGCAGAAAGACGGGAAGACAAAGCGGTATGCTCGCCTCTCGGGTTCACAGTCACTCACTCCCGAACCATAGGGGTTGTGCGTGGGAGTGACTGTTGTTCCGCTGATTTCGTCCCGTCGTGGTTGAGATGTCTTTACACCAGCCCGAAACGCGAGCGAGGGACTTTGAGCGCAGGTGGCTTTTGCTGCGAAGCAGCCGAAAGCCACCGAAGCGAACAAACAACACTGAGCGCAGGTGGCTTTTGCTGCCCAGCAGCCGAAAGCCACCGATGCTAACAAACAATACTGTGCAGAGCGCGAAACAATGCGTCCTTTCGCTCCGCGAAAGACGACACTTCTTAAACACACAGTTGGGAATTTCTATGTCCTCGCAAATAATTTCACGGCTCAGATTCCTATTCTAATCACGAAGTCGCGGTCCAACCGTTGGGAGTGAATCTCTTGCTTCGTGAAATAGAGAAAGAGCATAGAAATTAAATGGGAAAACAACTCACAAACGACCAATCACAAATCGTAGCTGACAACATCAACTTGGTCCGGAGGATCGTCGCCAAACTGGCGCACAAGAACAAGCACATTCAACGACATTATGACGACTGTATCCAAATCGGATGTCTGGCTTTGGCCGATGCCGTGCGGAACTGGAAACCGAAACTCGGAAAACTCGGAACATATGCTGCGATCGCCATTTATCGACGAGTTTGTGCCGAATGCCCCAGAGAAGAAAGCTGCAACAACGGACTATGGCAACAGCGTGCCGCGGCGAGTGAGCCACCCACAGAACTTTGTGAATTCGTCCACGACATACTAATGAGCTTGCCGGAAAAGGAACGCAAACTCATCTGGGCCGTTCACGGACTCGGCATACAGAAAAAGGCCCTGAGTGCCAAGTTCGGACTCAACTATCAACAGCTATCCGAAATCCTCGAACGAGCCACGGCCACACTGCAAGAAACTCATGGAAGGAGGGTGCGAGAATTTGATGGAATCGAATGAATGGTTCGCGTTGGCGCTCGAACCGTCGTTAATCATGCGCGAACTCAACATGCAGGCCGATCCGTGGCAACGTGAAGTCCTATTCTGTCACGATAAAAACATACTCCTATGTTGCTCTCGTGGCGCGGGTAAGTCCCGCGTCACGTCGGCCATCGCCTTGCATAGTGCCCTCTTCAAACCGAAAACCAAGGTCCTACTCGTTTCCCGTTCGCATCGTCAATCCCTTGAATTGTTCCGCTACGTCAAGGAAGCCTACCGGGCCTTGAACAACCCAGTAGAATTGGTCAAGAACACGCAACACGAGTATGAATTCGAAAATGGTTCACGGATCATCGCAGTCCCCGGGCAAGAAGAAACCATCCGGGGAATCCAGGGCGTGCACTTGCTCATCCTCGACGAGGCGGCTCGCATCCCCGACAAGTTATATGCTTCGGTCCGGGCCATGGTTGCGACAGTCGCGGGTCGAACGCTCGCCCTTTCGACTCCGTGGGGTCAACGTGGTTGGTTCTATCGCGAATGGATACGCGAAACTTCCCACTGGCGAAAGTTCGAGATCACATGGAAAGACTGTCCGCGGATTACCTCCGAATTCATTCAGGAAGAACGGATGCAATTCGGCGACTCCTGGGTCAAGCAGGAATACGAGTGTTCGTTCACGTCGCTCGAAGGGCTCGTTTATCCAGACTTCTATCAGTGTAAATCGGAGTTCGGCGAAAAAACGGGACGTCTCGTCGGTGGCATTGACTGGGGATTCCGCAATCCGTTCTGTGCGCTCGGCGGCACACTCGACCGACACGATGACGTTCTGTGGATCGACTACGAATACTACACCAACAACACGCCCCTCCACGTCATCAGTGAGAAACTTCCGAAAGGTTATCACTGGTACGCGGACCCATCCGGAAAAACCGAGATTATGGAACTACGCGCCAACGACCACACAGTTCAGGGCGCCGCAAATCAAGTCCGACTCGGAATCCAGGCCGTCACCGCACGGATAAATACAGGCCGACTGAAGATTCATCCGAAGTGTGTCCACGTATTACAAGAGGCTCAACTCTATCGATATCCGAACGACACTGAACGAGCTGTATGGGGAAGAGAGAATCCGGTCGATGAATCGAACCACGCGCTCGATGCGTTGCGATATTTGGTCATGGGTATTGATCGAAAGAAAGTAGCTCAATGGCGAGCGGGCAAGACCATACAGATTCAGACTGCCGAAGATATTCAGGCCGAGGAAAAAAATGCCAATTCCTACAACATCTGGGAAGATGAAAGTGCGTGGACGAATTTCTAAGTTTTGCAAGGTGGGGCAAGCTCAGCGAAGGCACACCGAAAAGAATGGTGTGCCTTCGCTGTGCTTGCCCCACCCT
>CAYYUU010000974.1:0-3370 GCA_964474955.1 uncultured Alcaligenaceae bacterium
CCATGTTCGCCAACGCCTATTGGAAGTCGCCAGACGATACGCCGCCTGGGTTGCTCGATTGCCCGAAGAGCGACGGGAAAAACTCAAGAACGCATCGGACAACGAGAAGTTGAAGCTGGTTCGTCAATACCGGCAGGAGGAGTGGATTGCGACGCTCCCGAAGGCCCACCGAGAACTCCTGGCCAAACGCGAAGGCGAAGAACGCGAGAAGCTCATCCGCAAGTTCCGCCGTGACGAACGGAAGATACACATCGAGTGGATGATCGCCACGAGACATTGGGCGGACCTTCGATCGCTGGCAAACAAGAAGCAACGGACGCGGTATCCGATGCCAGCCAAACTCGAACACTTCCCGACCCACATTCAAGTTTTCGTACGCGAATACTTGATTCCGCGTTTGTCAAAACAAGAACGGGAAGTCCTTGCAGATGCCGAGGGCCAAGGTTGGCCCTGGTATCCGGTCGTGCTCGTTGCCCTGGCAGATTGTCATCCGTTGGCTCTGCCTGGACCCGTGGATTCGATTGTCCCCACCGAAGCCAAGGGGTTCACCAAGGTCGCCGACCTTCCGGAAGACGTGCGGGCGGTGCTCTGGTCGAATGGAAAATTCAGCAAATCGATTCCGGCACCAAAAATCGTCAAGCTGCTCGAGGCCGCCGAGGGAAAGCATCCGCAATTCGGGACGGCAGTTGCAGAGGTGCTCGATACGAAGTTACCAATCCTGAACAAGAATCGAAGAAGCCTGTTTCAAGCTCGCCTGAGGAGGGACCTGTGGAATGAGATCCGGGCTTTTCAAGAACAGCACAAATCGAAAGAAGACAAACGAGCCTGGCGGGATATTCCTCGGCACTGGCGAGACGCTCAGAAGAAACGTGTGATTTTCGAAATGTGGCCTACGAAGGCGCAGGACCTCACCAAACCCATGCAGGCATTCTTGGAGAAACTCGAACTCGTTTTGACGACCGAAGAAAAAAAGAAGTTGAAAAATGCCGAGGGTGCGTGGCCCGAGTATCCTATCTTGATCCAGAAACTTGCCGACAAGCATTATCTTGGCGAGGAAGTGCCTTGGCAAACACTTCCCGATTTTCGATATCCGCCACAACGTGATTTCTGGGCAGGAGTTCGAGTCGATCGCCGTTTGTTGAAGGGGTGGTAAACTCGAGGCGAAATCCCAGAGACCAACGACAGCGTCGGATCGCCGCTGTCGTCTTTTCTGTCTCTTGTCTTTCTATTCCCTTCCTCCGCACGCCTCACAATTCGGATTTCTCTGAATACCAATCTTGCGGAACGTCATGTCGCGCATGTCGATCGTCAACATCTTCCCGAGAAGCGGTTCCCCGAGTCCCGCGATGACTTTGATCGCTTCCACGGCAGCAAGGCAAGCAATCGTTCCGGATACGGCCCCGAAGACGGGAAATTGTCGTTTCCAAACCGGTGGCGGAGCAGGACACACGCACGCAAGACACGGAGTTTTTCCCGGAATGATCGTGAGGAGTTGCGCTTCCATGTCGTACATCGCCGAATCGACCATTGGCTTGCCTTGCTCGACGACCGCGCGGTTCATGGCCAGACGTTCTTCGAACATCGGCGCACAATCCACGACAAGATCGACGCTTTCGACCAACCGGGAGGCGTTCGCTTCGTTCACGTTCTCCGGGACAGGTTCGATTTCGAGACGGGGGTTGAGATCTTTGAGCCGACCCGGCGCGCTTTCCATGCGAGGCTTCCCTAACATGTCGTGCGTCATCAACAACTGCCGATTGAGGTCGCTATGTTTGATGTTCCCGGCATGAGCAAGGACAAGACGACCAATTCCCGCGGCGGCGAGTTCATAGGCCACGACGCTTCCCACGCCACCGACACGCGAAACGAGAACCGAAGCCCCTTTGAGTTTGCGTTGGCCTTCTTCGCCAAAACCGGGGACCCACATTTGCCACTCATACGTGGCCTTTTCTTCGTCGGTAAGTGGTGGCAACTGGGTCACGGAACTAACCTCATCAAAAATCTCAACCGCCTGCGATCGGCGAGAGAAAACTCACATCATCGCCATCGTGCAGCGTCGTGCTCATGCCTTGATCGACCTGGGAGTCGTTGACGAACACCAGAATCGTGGGCCGCAGCGTGCCTTCTTCGTCCTGCAATAAATCGTTCAAGGCATCGTGTTTGTTTGTGATGTGTCGGACAAGGTCGGCGAGGGAAGCGGACTCCGGCAGTTCAATTTCTTCACTTCCGGTCCCGGCCTTCGCCTTGATTTGTGCCATGTATCCAACTTTGACTCGCATAGTTACGACCCCTCCGACAGACGCGTAAACTTTCCATCGGCGTTCGGAATTTCTGGTTCTGGTTCGGTCGTCTCCAGTATCGTCTCGTCGTCCGCGTCCGGATCGAGCGGGTTGCGGTCCAGAAAATTCACGTCGACCTCGGCCAACGCCTTGCCTTTCAGGACCAAGAGCCGGTTGGCCAAACGTTTGGCTTCGGTCAGGCTGTGCGTGACGTGTAGCGTCGTCACCCCCGTTTCGAGTTGGATGCGTTTGAGCAACCGGCACATCGAATCTCGCGTCTCTTCGTCCAGAGCGCTCAGCGGTTCGTCGAGCAACAGGATTTTCGGGTAGTACGAGAGGGCTCGTCCAAGTGCGACCCTTTGCGATTCGCCTCCACTCAGGCCGTATGGCTTTCGCTGAAGGAGAGGTTCAATGCCGAGCAAATCCGCCATTTGTTGGACGCGCTCGCGGATCTGAGCTTTGGGCCACTTCCGCAGCACCAACGCGAACCCCAAATGTTCGGCGACCGTCATCGACGGGAACAACGCTCGGTCTTGCGGGACGTAACCGATTCCGCGTTCGGCAGGTTTGAGGTGCGCCACTTCAACGCCATCGAGGTTGATCGAACCCCCCGTCACCGGCTTGAGCCCCGCAACGGCTTCCAGAATCGTGGTCTTTCCCGATCCGGTTTGTCCCATCAACACGCCGTACTCACCGCCGTCCAATGTGAACGAGATGTTGTTCAGGACGAACGAGCCAGCTTTTACACTCAGGTCTTTAATGATGATCATAGCTTGGACGACACAACGACGGCGATACGCAAGGTTGGTAGCTCGCCAGGTTTGGATTGTCGGGTTGCCTTTACCAATCCGAAGCGCGAGCGAGGATCTGAGCGAAGCGGGAAAGACGGTCTTGAGGCGCTGTTAGGTTAAGGTGGTTTTACACCAACCCGAAGCGCAAGCGAGGGACACGGGCGAAGCGGGAAAGACTGTCTTTAGGCCGATTGTTCCCAACACGATTGACAATGCCTAAAGCGTTGTTTCCCGCTGGCGCTCAGTTCCTCGCTTGCGCTTCGGGTTGGTGTCAGATTTCCTCGCTTGCGCTTCGGGTTG
>CAYYUU010000975.1:0-3368 GCA_964474955.1 uncultured Alcaligenaceae bacterium
GCCGTGTGGTTGCTCCTGTTGTTTATTAGTCGTAGGCACACTCCGTGTGCCGTTGTCTTTTGTCTTGTTTGTATTTTGGAGTGCGGCAGCTCGCTGCCGCTTTCGTATTTGTTATCTCCTCGCTCGCGCTTCGGGTTGGTGTAAGACTCCCTCGCTCGCACTTCGGGCTCGTGTGTTTTGGAGTGCAGTTCTTGTCTCTCGTCTCTTGTCTTGCCTACTTCCCGATGCAGAACCGGCTAAAAATCCGATCCAACAAGTCGTTCGTGTAGACCGCACCGACCATCTCACCGAGTTGGTCCAGGGCGCCCCGAATTTCCATCGCCACGAGTTCTTGGGGTTCCTGAAGCTGGGCCAGATTCCTGGCAAGACTCAGGTGCTCAAGACAGCGTTCCAGGTGTCCCTGGCAACGGCTCAGGCTTGGGGCGAGGGCTATGTGTCGGGCTTGGCTTATTTGTAATTCGATGACCGCGAGAAGATCTTTAAGACCTTCGCCAGATTTTGCACTCGTCGCGGTACCGGGCTCGGTGATCGGTCCGAGGTCGCGCTTCGTCCGAACGACCCAGGTCATCTCGGGATGCTCTTCCGAGATTCGCGTTTCGTCTTCCGCCAACTCGCGGTTCCCGTCGACACAAAGAAGGATCATGTCCGCGTTGGCGAGTTGCTCTCGACCGAGATGTTGGGCTTGGCCTTCGATTTCGTCTGCCGAGTTTTGCCATCCGGCGGTGTCGATGAGTTCGACCGACGCGCTCGAAAGTTCGAGGGTTTGGACAAGGTAATCCCGCGTCGTTCCGGCCTCGTGACTCACAATCGCTCGACCCGAACCCAGTGCGTTGAAAAGGCTACTCTTGCCCGCGTTCGGTCGTCCCGCCAAGACGACACGGAATGGTTCGCGATTCAGGCTCCTTCCCGTCAATTGTTGTCGAATTTGGCCGACGAGGGAAATTCCTCCTTCGAGTCTACCCAATAAATCCTCGCGAGTCACGAACTCGATGTCCTCATCCACAAAATCGAGTCCGGCCTCCAGGTCCGCGAGCAAGTTCAACAAGTCATCCCGTAGCAGAACTAACGGTCGCGACAACCCACCGGCCAATTGTCCGAGCGCTTCCTTCAACTCTCCGCGGCTTCCCGCTTCGATCACGGCATGGACGGCTTCGGCACGAGGGAGGTCAAGTTTCCCGGCCAGAAAACCCCGCATCGTGAACTCGCCCGGCTGGGCTGGCCTGGCTCCACTCGCGAGGCACTGAGCAATGAACTGTTCGACGAGCGGCATGCACGAGATCGTATGGACTTCAACGAGCAACTCGCCCGTGTACGTGTTGGGGCTCGGCCAGACATAGACGTCGGCAGGCAGCCTCGCAGCGGGAGAACCGACTTCCAGGTTTCCTCCGTAACTTCGACGAATCAAATCGGTCAGAAGTTTTTCCCCCCGAAACCATTGCCCAACTACCTTAACGGACTCGCGACCCGAGAGACGCACGATCGCACGCGGGCCGGGACCCGTCGACGACGACAAGGCAACAATGGTGTCTTCGAGATCTGCGTGCATTCGTCGGATTTGTCTATTGGTTCGAGCCGCTGCGCCTCACGCCTTGCTTGATTTGGTCAGCACGCCCAATCCAGCCGGAATCGCGAGCAAGATGCCAAGCAATCCCAACAATCCGAGATAGACAATCGGATTCGTTTGGGCCAACAGCAACGCCGGGTTTTGGTATTTCTCTTTGACCGTTTGTCCCACGACTTTCCGCGACACTTCTTCGGTCCCGCCTTCTCCCTTCCGCCGGACGACCTCGACGAGCTGCACTTGGATTTCGCGAGTCAGCCCTTCTTGCCGCTGGAATCGGCTCTCGAAGTCGATGGGGATGCGTCGATTCTCGATTCCCTTCACGACTTCTCGCAACGTCAATTCCATCTTGTCGACGTCGGCGACGTGATAGTATTGTCCATGGGTTTCGTAGGCGAGCATTCGGAGGGCTTCTTCGTCGATCCCGTCGTCGTGCAGTCGAATCGACAATTTTTCGAACAAGTCGACCAAATCGCCCCCGCTCTTCGCCGGAAAGTACGCGCCTTTCGTGTCGTCTGCCATCTTCTTGAGAATCGTTTCGTCGAACGCTCCTTTACTCCCAAACCCCAGAGTAAACAGGGCGACGTTGGCCTCCTTGGCGCGGTCAATGACTTCCTCGTATCGATGGCGGCTCGAGTTATCGATTCCATCGGTCAGCGCAATCACGGCACGCTTACCAGGCGGATTCTCGGCGGCGAGGGCTTCAATCGCGGTGTAAGTCGCGTCATAAAATGCAGTTTCGCCGAACGACTCCAACCGGTTGATGATCCGCACGAGGTTCCAGCGGTTGTTTGTGAATTCCTGGGGATTATCGACGCCCCCGCTAAATTTCAGGACGCTCGTTCGCTTCTTCGAAGATTTCGTCGACCGAAGCGAATCGACGAACTTGATGGCGGCTTTCTTCAAGGCATCGAGCTTTGTGACATTCTCGCCACTCGCCCCGGTCGTCTTGGCTTTCATGCTTCCGCTATGATCCAACACCAGAACGCTCGTCACGTTCGAATGGCCACCGGCCTTCCCGATCCCAACGGTGTGAATCTTCACCGGAGCGTTCTTGTTGGTGGCCCGCTTGATCACGCCCTCCAGCGTCGTCTTGCTGTTGAGGTCCACGCCGTCGGTCATGACAACAATCGCGAGATCGCGTTCGCTTTTCGGAATCGTGATCTTGCCGTCGTTGCCCTGCTTCGGGTTCTGAAGCATGTCCAGTGCCGCTCGACACGCATCGAGGTAGGCCGTTCCTCCGGCGGCTTTTTGCGCTTCGACCATCGGCACCAGGGACGCATGATCGGTCGTCAGGTCTGCAGTTTTTTTCAACTCGTGGTTGAACAGGACGAGGCCGACACGCGCCGATTTCGGCAACCGAGACAAGAACGCTTTCGCGGCATCGATCGCTTTTTCCCTCTTCCCGAGCTTCTTCATGCTCCCGCTCGTGTCGATGGCCAATACGACATCGAGCCCGGTCGTGTCTTTCTTCCGGGGCAATTCGACCGAGGCAGCTTTCTCCTTCTGTTCGAGCACCTCAATGACGTAGCTCGCCTTTTCTGGAATCGGGACGCCTTCTTGTCGCGCAACTTCGACTTGCACAGTGATCATGCGCACGGGTCGTCCGGACTTCTCGATCGTCCGAACGTTGACCGAACCGGGAACGAGCTTCACCGTGAAAGGAGCGTCCGCTTGCACGGAACAAGTCCCGACGCATAACCAGGCAATCGCAAGGCAGGCGACGTTTCGCACGGTGAGTCCCCTTCTTCGAAAAGTAGTAGGCACACTCCGTGTGCCGTGACCAGAAGTAGTAGGCACACTCCGT
>CAYYUU010000976.1:0-3365 GCA_964474955.1 uncultured Alcaligenaceae bacterium
GCTTGCGGGGAGAGGGATTTAGGGTGAGGGGTGAAAGAAGAAAATTGGTTTACGCGATATTTTCCGAGGTTGGCGAGTCCCACGCAAGACCCCTCACCCACAGCGTTTCCCGCTTCGCTCGGGTTTGTCCCCAACGCAAGCGGGGCGAGGGACTTTGAATTGTCCCCAACGCAAGCGGGAACCGCTCTAACCCTCTTTCTTCTCGTGAACTATCAGGTTATACGTCCCGGTCACTCGGTCACCGTAGGAAGTGACAATGATGTGATATTCTTCGGCTCGGGCGGGACGGAAAATCAGCCGCGAGGCATTCCCTTCTCCACCATCATCATCTGTCGACAATTCCACGTTGGCCATGTTCTCGATTCGCAAGAAGGTATCGAAAGAGCCCGTCAGGTCGATCGTATAGACGCGGCCCGGGATCATCTTCATGGTGTGGACGCGGAAGTAACTTTTCTTTCGCTTTCGGTCGAACGTGTTGGTGGGCGTGAGCTTGCCGTTGTGCTTGAGGACGACCTTACCCAGATCGACCTTCTTCGCTTCCCGAACGACGACCGTATACCGCCCAGCCTTCCCATTGCTGTACGACGTCGCGAAGATCCGGTATTCGCCATCCATTGTTGGGGAGAACCGAATGCGAGAGTTCCGCCCGGGACCACCATCGTCGTCCGAGGCGAGTTGCCGTCCGTTCGCGTCTTCGAGCCGAAGGTAGGCATCGAAACCCGCCGTCAGGTCGATCGTGTAGGATTTTTTCGACGACAGTTTGCACGTGTGTACCTGGCAGTAGCTTTTTCGCTTGACCCTGTCGAACGGAAGGCCTGCCTTCAAGAACGCCGATTTGCGGAAAATTTCTTTCCCGAATGAGACGGGTTTGGTCACGCTTTTCAAAGGCGTGCTGTCGAACAGATTGCGAGGCTTCAAGACGAAGCCCGCATACGTCACGACGGCAGCTCCCTTGCTGCCGCGACCATCCGGACCGAAGTCTTCGGCACGTGGATTGTGGAGCGTCGCCGAGTTGTGCCAGATGCGGAGCGGTTGGCCTTTCAACGATCGCTTGCCCTTGGCGTACTCGTGAACTTTTCGATACGTGTGGAATTTCGGATCGGCCCGAGTGACCCAGAAGTCGTGATTGATGTAGCCATGTCGCTTTCCGAAGTTCCGGATCGAGCCGTATCGGAGTGGAATAATGTCGTAGGCCGTGAACGCTGGGGTCGCGGCTCGGTTCTTGCGGACGGTGCTCTCGACGCGAAGGGTTGTGAAGTGCTTCGGATCCCAGTCGAGAAACCCTTCTTTGGACGTGCCCTTGAAGTTCGCGTTGAACGGCTTCGTGTCGATCCGGAACGTACCCGGTTTCGTGTTCGGGACACACCGGACGACCTTCAAGATGTTTTTGTCTGGACCGCCCGCCTTGGGGTCAGTCGGGTCACTCAGGTGCATGTCGAATCGCCAGCACCCGATGTGGTAGTGAACGTCTTTGCCGTCTTTTCGCTGGTCGTAGTAATTCTTGGCCGTCCCGCCAACGCGACACGTAATCGTACCGTCGTCCTTGAAATTGTATTCGATCAAGTATCGATAGTTGCCGCCATCGAAGATGCACCAAAGCGTCATCTTCTCTCCGCGTCGTCCGACGTTGCTACCGTGGAGCCACCTGAGGCCATCGTCGTGCAGTTCTTTCATGACCTTCCCCGACATTTCCGGGTCGTCGGACTTGAGGATTTCGCCTGGCCCGACACAATTCGGCCCGAGGTATTCGTTCTTGGCCTTGATGATGCGGAACGAAAAGGCACCAACGTCTTCAAATTGTGGACTCCCCGGAGCATACGGAACGAACATTTCGCCGAGTTCCAGGTTCTTCAAGACGGTAATCCAGCGGACCTTGCCGAACTGATCCTTGTACATGAACTTGGCCGAATTGATCGCCAGCACGCTTGAGCCCCCACGCCGGTTCTTCTTCTTGCGGCTGCTGCGTGTGTTCGTGAGTTCCCAGTCGATGACCCAAGCAGTCTCACTTTTCGTCAGGTCTTTCGGATCCGCATTGGCGACCGGGAATCCTTGCTTGACGATATTGACGACAGGTTTTCTCGTGCCTTGTGCAGGTTTTCGGGAAACGTTCGATTTTGCCGAAACGCTTTGCAGCATACATCCACAGAGGACCACAAAGGCGAGGGCCGAAGCAGGCCATTTCTGAGCCCGAGTACCAAAATTCATGTTGCAGCCGCCTTTTTCTTTTGGGATGGGTATGGACGATTTTCGCGCTCAACCGCCCTCGACAATGTTCTGAGTATTCCTATTTCTGGTGTCTTTAGTCATGCTATTGTAACGACTGAGAACGTCACCGGAGAAGGGGAATCCAATAGCCCAAGTTTCGCGTCCTTCCGGATCTCCGACGTAAGGAATTCGTCTTCCGTGTTGTCGTCGGTCCCAACTTAAGCCCGAGCTACTCTCCGAAGTTCCCAACCGGTGGCTCTGGCGAAATCCTAAACCACGTTCACTTTGAGACCGCAAGTTTGTGAGGGGAATTTTCGGTCTCAAAGTGAGCGCGGTTTAAATTCGAGACAGTGACCGGAAATGAGGTACACAAAACCCACAAAACCTCTGTGCCGGGGTTCTGTGGGTTTTTTGTGCGCATTTTGTACCTTCTACTTCAAAAACGACCTTCCGAAAATGCGACCCGAACTCCCAAAACACGTACACAAAAAACACAAAAATACCAGGCTGGGGATTTTTGTGTTTTTTGTGTACGTGTTTTGGGCCTCCCGCTGGAAAAACGACCTTTCGAAAATCCTCTCGCCAGGGGCAAAATGTATACTCAAAACTCTCAAAACTCCATGGTCGGAGGTTTTGAAGGTTTTGAGTACATATTTGCTGCCTCGGATTCGAAACAACACCACAAAGGCGTTCTTTCAAAGGAGCGAAAAACAACGCTTCCCGGGCCACCACAAGGACGAGACGCATTGATCCGTCCGCCCAAGCTGCCGCTTTGGTAGTTTTTGTTTTTGTTTTGTTTTGTTTTGGAGTGCGGTGGCTCGACGCCGCTTTGGGAGTTTTGTGTTCTGTCTTTGTTTTTCTCTTATTGTTTTCTATTTTTCTTTTTGGAGCTTGGTTTGCCGGCAAACTCCAAGTCAACACCCGACGAACAGATCAACCCCTCCCCATTTCTCGGAGTTCTCATGACCTTTGTCCCTCCGACGTCTTTGTTTCGGATGAGCTATCCCTGTTACCGTGTCGAGAAGATCCCACGGACTCGCGCCGCGAAATTGCTCGACCTACAGACTTTGTGACAACTCGAAGACCTCTCGACGCTGGACGAACGAAAGAGTTTCGCCGACGTCCGAATGGCCTGGAACCAACTGGGCATCGGTTTGCAA
>CAYYUU010000977.1:0-3357 GCA_964474955.1 uncultured Alcaligenaceae bacterium
TGACTTTCGCTAGACAAGGTAGGCCCAATAATTTCTCGCGACCTATGGGCCAAGTGCTTGGGGAAGCGAAAAAGCTGCCAGGAAGCTCCAACCGGCCAAAACGACCGATGAACGAGGTAGTTTCGATGATCCGGACTCACCCTCACCTGTCGGAAAGACGAAGCAGCAGAAATAGAAAACTTGAAAAACTTTGCCGGTTTCTGGGCCGTCTGTTTGACTGGGGCCTCTAAGTTATTTATACTCCGTACAATCTTTTCTGATCGTAGCCATTGGTCCGCCGCGGCTTCAACACCTTGAAGTCCCCAAACGAAAGCGTTGTTTGCACGAAGGAAAGAACAACGTTCCAGGAAACGCGAAATCTTCGCAGCACAATTTGCACTCTTTTTTGGTTTCGATTTCGCGGGGCTTTTCGCAAAATCAAAACCGTACGACGGGCTACCACCGGGGGAGGAAGATTCTTGCACCCACGACGAATTTCATATCTCGCGTCCTTCACCCTCGGATTGATCGTCCTTGGTCTAGTTACTGCGGTTCCATGCTCGTCGGCCAAAACCTTTGAATCAATTTCCGAACTCCAATCCCTCGAAACGAGGGCGCGGGAACTCGAAAAACAATTCGAATGGGCCAAAGCCTGCTCGCTCTACGGCAAGATATTGAGTCTTCGGCGAGCCTATCCGGATGCTCAAGAGCGGTACTGGCATTGCCTACGCCGATATTTCCAAACTCACCGCCACAAAGACAGCTCGTACAAGAAGAAAGTTCTTTCCGTCCGCTACAGCGAAGCCCTCCAGTATTACGAAGCTCTCCTTCTGCATTTCTCGGAACATTCTCTCGACCGAGAGCGAGCCGCACCGCAACGCTTGTATCTTTGGGGCTTGAAGGAGGTCGAATACGCCCTCCGCAATTCCACCTTTCGGCAAGCCCACTTGCCCAAGGCGACGATTTCCCAAATTCAAGCATTCGAAAAACGCCTCGCTGCCGTCTGGGCTCTGAAGGAAGTGGCCACCATAGAAGACGCGACCAAAGAAATTCGTGGTCTTTCTCGAGAGTACATGAAGACATTTCGCGTTTCGGCCACGCCACTGGTGCTCGAATGTCTCTGCGGGAGTTGCTACGCGGTGGACGACTACACGATGTACTTGACCCCGGCTGATGTACGAAATCTCGTCGATTCTCTCAAGGGAGAAACGGTCGGAATTGGCGTCAAACTTGGGCTTCGCGGGAACCAGATTGTGGTGACCCGAGTTGCGACCGAAGGCCCAGCCATGTCCGACGCCAACATGCCCTTCTTGATCGGGGAGGAGATCGTCAAGATTGATGGGCGGTCCACGGAGGACATGGCCCTGGAGACTGCGTTGGAGTTGTTGCAAGGAGCGAGGGGGTCGAAAGTGACGATCCACATCCGAAACCCCAGCGAACTCGGAGTCCGAGTCGAAACGCTGGCACGACGTCGAGTTCGTTGGCCAAGCGTGGAAGCCCACTTGTCGGAAGACGATCCGAACGTGGGGATCATTACGGTCCAAAGTTTCCGGGCTAACACTGCCCGTGAAGTCAAGAAAGCCCTCGCCAATTTCCAAAAGACCGACGTCAAAGCGATCGTCTTGGATCTGCGTGGGAATCGCGGTGGGCTCTTTACTCCGGCCATCCAGACCGCTCGGCTATTCCTGCAAACCGGAACAATCGTCTCGACGAAGGCTTACGATCCGAAGCTCAACCGCACATTCTCGGCCAACAATCCCAAGGCTTGTACCCTTCCCCTCGCTGTCTTGGTCGATGGCATGACGGCCAGTTCGGCGGAAGTGTTGGCCGGAGCCCTCAAAGGAAACGAGCGTCCTTCGCCAACAATTTTGATCGGTCGAACGACTTACGGCAAGAGTTGCGTTCAACAGTTCTGGCCACTCCGACCGCGTGACGGCGGAAAACCTCTCGAAGGCATGTTTCGCGTCACGATCGCGAAGTTTTATTCCCCGTCCGGCGTGCCGTATTCGGGCACCGGAATCGTCCCGCACAAAAAAATCGATAACGTCGGGTCGATGTACGGACGCGACCACCAACTCGATACCGCGCTTGACGAGATCATCAAGCACGTCCCGTCCAGCATGGTCGATGTCGTGATGCGATAACGCAGTTCGAGAAAAAACATATCGATCTCGAAAGGCTCCGGATGCTATCTCTTTTGGTTTTGGTTTCGCGGGGCTTTCCGCAACCAAGTTGCAAAAGCCCCTGAAACCAAAACTGGTCTCTGGAGCTTTTTTTGGTTGGAATCGCACTCTCCGCGAGTGCCTATCCCATGAGCAACCCCAAAGCCTCCTCCGTTTCCGTCGCCGTGAAGACGTTCCCCATTGCGTGGAAACGAACGCTCCAATCTGGAATCGTGGGTATCGCCGCCATCCGCGAACGAGGGTGGCTGCTCGTCTGGGATCGCGCCCACTGGCTGTACGTTCTCGACGGACAGGGTCGCTCGCAATCCCAGCACCAGTTTCCGGGTCTGCGGTCGGCTTGTGCCGCCGACGATGGCTCGGTCTACGCTGCCGGAGGACAAGACGGACAAGTCTGGTTCCTGGCCCCCGACTTCATGCGACGCTGGGAAAAGAAACTTTCGAGCGGTGTTTTGGCCATCGCGACCGATCCGTTCGGCAATTATCTTGCCGTCTCGGACGCGGGAAGTCACATGCGAGTGTACCGGGCCAATGGGGAAACGGTGAGCAAGACGAACACTCCTCGTCCACTTCATCACGCGAAGTTCATTCCGGCGACGCCGAACTTGATCGGCAGCTCCGATTATGGGTTGGTGGCGGCCTTCAATGTCCAGGGCGAAGTGACCTGGCGAGACGGACTCGTTGCGAACGTCGGTTCACTCTCCACCGACGGATACGGCAAACAAATTTTGTTGGCTACGTTTGGAGAGGGGCTTCAGCGGTACTCCGTCGTGGAAGGAAAGCAAGGCCGTTGGGCCGTGCCGACGCCGACGTCTCTGGTCACCCAGTCCTTCGACGGTTCGGTGGTCGTGACGGGAGGAAGGGGAAATCGGATCTTTTTACTCAACGAAGCAGGCCAACCCGTCTTGTCGACGAAAGTCGAGACTTCGCCGACGTGTTTGGCGATCAGTCCGATAGGCAACAGGCTTTACGCGGGATTCTCGGACGGACGAGTCCTTTGTTACACGCTCGGAAAAGAGTAGGGAAGGAAACAGGAACACGGAACGGGAAATCAATGCTTGTCCGTTTCGTAGGTACACGCGGCCCGCGCAATGTCACTTAAAGTCTCACGTCACCAATTCGGTCGGAACGTTGTGTTGCGTGACCGATTGGTTTCGTGGCCGAAACTTCTTGCGTTTCGGATACGCCGAGCGTTGGT
>CAYYUU010000978.1:0-3350 GCA_964474955.1 uncultured Alcaligenaceae bacterium
AGAAGCCGTTGGAGTTCGGTGGAGGTGGGACGGCGAGAGAGACATCGCACATACAATTCTTCGATGACCTGACGAGGCGGCAGATTTTGGCCGAGAAGTTGGGAGACGAGCTTCCCTTCTTGGATGTTCTGGTTAACCGTTTTGCCGTTGAGCAGATGAAGAGCTTGCGACAAAGTAGGCTCTGCCTTGACCTCGCACGCACAAGGGGACTCTCGTTTCGATCTTCCGAACGTCGTTAGAAAATAGGTGCTCACTCCCCCATCCATTAATTGGACTGCTCGTGTACCTTTGGCATGACCGGAGAACGTGCTCTTGGTTCCGGTGACTTGGTTGATGCAATCGAGTAAGACCTCGGCACGAATTCTTCGGACATACGCCTGTGCGAAGTTCCGGTCGTCTCGCGGATTGTCGGGATGTTTCTGTGTGGATTGTTGATAGGTCTGGGAGAGACATATATCTCGAATGAGGCGTCGCAGGTCATATTGATATGTGACGAGTTTTCGAGCCAGTGTCTCTAACAGTTCTGGATTCGATGGGGGATTACTAATTCGGACATCATCGACGGGATCAATGATGCCCTTTCCCATAAAGTGTGCCCATGCGATGTTTGCGAGGTTTCGGGCAAATTGTGGATTGTTCTCAGACACGAGCCACTTCGAAAGGACCAACCTTGGGTCCTCATTCCCAATCTTGGTAACCTGCCCACCAAGGAATTTCGGACTCACAACACGCTTCCCGACGGGATGGCGAATCTTTCCATTTTTGTTGTGGAAGATGGTGATTTCACGCGGGTCGAGCGCGGGTCGAAATCCGATTTGGCCAAAGAAGGCCGCAAACCCGTAGTAATCGTCCATGGTCCAGCGGTCGAAAGGATGGTTGTGACATTGGGCGCACTGAATCCGGATTCCCAAGAACACTTGAGCCACGTTCTCGGCTATTTGTGTGGGGACGGTTTCTGTTTGGAAGTAGTTAGCCTGTGGAGAGTGAAAAGTTCCACCTGTTGCACCCAGGAGTTCCAGAACCATCTTATCGACAGGTTCGTTAGTGTAGATTTTTCGCTTGAGCCAGTCGTGGTACAGGCGCAGGCCCTTGGAGCTGAGGCCATTGGCTTTTCGCAACTGCAATAGCTCCGACCAACGCATCACCCAGACGTCTTTGAACTCATCGCGCTTGAGCAATGAGTCCACCAACGTCTCTCGTTTTTTCGGATTGGTGTCCTTCATGAACCGGTTGTATTCAGCCCGCGTCGGCAACAGACCGATGGTGTCGATAAACACTCTCCGGAGAAAAATTTCGTCACTACAACGCGGGGCGGGTTTCAATCGAATTTGCTTCAAACGTTTGTGAACCAAGTCGTCGATATAGTTGTACCAACGAGAAGGTAACTTGGGGAATCGATAGTTCGGATCGCTCGGGACGACACTCACTTGCGTCCCCTGCGTCAGTGTGGCAAACCGAGCCAGGATGAAGGCGTTCCCGCGAGCCCCCCCCTCAACAACACCATCCTCGGAAACCTTCGCGATCGAGTCATTGTTCGACAGGAGTTGCGACAGGTCCGTGACGTCTCGGCTCGTTCCGTCGCTATACCGGACCTGGACGAGCAAACGATGTTTTTTTTCTTTACCCCCTAACACAATTTGTTTAGGGAGAACTTCGAGCGAGACAGCCTTTGGTGCGGTTTCCGGGTCTTTTTTCGCGCCGGCTTTGATCCACCTTACGAGCGCGTCGTACGTCGGCGTGCTTGGCTTGATTCTCTGGCCCCCAACGTGAGCGATGTTGCCCGTGGCTTTGTTGACCAACAGGCAGTTCTCTGGACGGGCGAGATTAATTCGCCGACCTGGAATTTCCCGGAGCAGACGAAAATAATCGCCTTTGGGATCGTAGCCAAACAAAGACAAGCGAAAGCCGTTCTGTCCTTGCGCGGATCCGTGGCATTTTCCGGCATTACAACCCGCTTTGGTGAATATCGGCATCACGTCCCGTTCGAAGCTGATGGCTCGGTCCACTTTTGCGTTCGCGACTTTGATGGAGACTGTCTTTTTGGTCCCGGCAAACTGGATTTCAATCTGAGTTGTCCCATCGGATTGTGGCAGGATTCGTTGACCAACGAACTTCGCGATGGTGGGGTCTTGGACTTGCAACTTGGCTTTTTGTGTCACGTCGATTGTGCTGCCATCCGAAGCCAAGGCTTGGACAACGATGCGTTGTTGTGCCCGAGCCCCTTGAAGGACAATCTGCTGCGGGAAGACCTTCCAGGTTGTGATTGTTGGTTCCGCAGCCTGGAGCAATTGGCTCCGCGCGAAGACAAACAATGAGAGGAATGAAAAGACTACGAGTCTGTGCATGAAAAATGTCATCTGGGCGCAACCTCTATGGACTCCCGGATATCGTGTCGTGTTGACGATCGTGTGGGCAATGTCCCATCAGTTTCTTGGGACGTTGGCCCAAGCTGTCAGATCTTCGTCCCTCCGGGACTTTGTCCGGAGCCCTGAAAGGACGACGATCTAGTAGCTTGGGACAACGTCCAAAGTTGCTCATCCGGTTTGGACAGCGATTAATTTCGTGTCTTGGTCTTGGCTTTCCGTTCCCGTTCTTTTCGCAGCCGATCGAGCGGACTCAATTTCTTGCCCGAAGACTGAGCATCTCCGGCAGCCCCTTGACCAACATAGAGCACAGTCCCTCGACCAACATAAGTGATAACCGGTTGTCCCTGAAGCTGTTGGGTGATGGCGCAGTAAATGCCCTTGTATTCCCCGTCGGCCAATGCCTTGTCGATCTTCAGGGTGAAGTCCAGTTTTCGCGTGGGTTGGTTTACGGTGGGCTTGTCAGCCGTGACGCCCTTGGGCAACCCGAGTAACTCAACGGAGGCCTTTGTTTTGGCGGAAAGTGGAGTCACCAGTTCCAGGCGAATCTTGGCCGATTCTCCGGGTCGACCCCGTCCGTTTTGTAGCTTGGCAACCACCTTGGGCGGGACGACGGAAAGTTCCACAAATCGAGAAGAGATATAGACGTACTCTTCTTCGAATTCCGCTCGCGCTGTCGCGAGAATCTCCCAGTCTCGCACTTCCGCATCCGCGGTCGATGTGAGAGGAATCGTCGCCCTTGTCTCCGTTGATGGAATTGTGACGCTTTTCGGAGCTTGCACCCATTCGGGAAGAAAGGGCAACGACACCTCTATGTCACCGGTGAACCCTTTCCGGCGGTTCGCGACGACTTCGAGTAAAATCTTGCCGTCTTGAACAAGCGGAGTCTTCGGCGAGAGCAGTCGGATCGAGAAGGGAGCCTCCTTCACCACGGCTAGGGCCGCTTTGTGCACGGTCACCTTGTGATACAAAGCATCCGCCGTTCCC
>CAYYUU010000979.1:0-3346 GCA_964474955.1 uncultured Alcaligenaceae bacterium
AGGCCTGGGGTCATCGGTTTTTCTCCGAAATAACGTTTCGATGCGTGCAATCGCCATCGCAAAGAGGTGTGGTTCGCTCGTTCTGGCTTCCGTCAAAGTCCAGCGCTGCTCCCCTTTGGAACCCCCCAAATAGTTCCACTCGTGCTCGACAAAAAATTGCCCCGTTTCGGGTTGAAATATCAACGACCACCAGTCTTCATTCCACGAATGCATTCCTTTGCTCCGCAGGAGAATTCTATGCTCATTCATTGTGCAATCCTCTGATAATCGAATGACTCATGTATCGCGTCAAAGATAAACCCTTCAGGGGTTCCGCCTCGTCTTTGGGCCGTCCCAACGAGTTTAGGAAATCCTACCCAATGCTCTCACGTCGAAATCGTTTCGCATTTTGACTCACTCATGCCCGAGCAGGACCTTCCGGAGTCCAGAGAAGCAGTTCTCCCGCTTCGCCGAACACGGCCTCGGCATCCTTGAACCAGCGGGCCATGGCGGCATAATTCACGTCCACCCGGATGTCGGGTATCACCTCCTCCATGCCCTCTACCATCAGGGCTTTGAGTTCCTCCGCACATTCCTTGAGATTGTCGCTGGTTGGGACTTCGACGAGCACCTCGTCGTGTATGAAATTGACCAAACGGTAGCCAGCTCGCCAAATGCCCCAAAGGGCCAACTTACAACCATCGGCCGCGAGACCCTGAAAAATCGTGTTGTGCCGGGCACAATAGTTGGCGTTGGCCCGCAATCGCCCCGTGAGAGTAAACACGCCACGTCGTCCGGCCAGATTCATGACCTCTCGTTTGAGCTGCCAAGAGGGTTCACGGTTCGTTATTTTTGTGTGCCACTTCGTTCGCAAGATGTGTTTTTTCTTGTCTACCGCTGTCCAGAAATAATCCACGTCGTCACTGGAATAATGTGTTCCATCTCTCTTGGAAGGGACCGGAGAGGCCAGAGTCTTCAAGCACATCCAGCCCAGAATGGCATTGGGCAGGCGGGATTGCCCCCGGTTGTCCAGGTGATTGAGGAATCGGAGGTTCTCCGTATGTTGGGCATGATCCTCGAGGGTCAGGCCCAGGAGATTGGCCACTTCAAGGCCGGGATCGCTGTCCTGCTCCAGGAACGAGCGCATCTCGGGGAATTCGGCGAACCAGGCATCGGAGAGCTGCTTCACCTCGTCCTCGGTGAGGTCCACTCCATAGGAGGCCTTGGCATAACGCCGCAACGAGGCATCACCCATGCCGCCGGGCTTGCCGAAATTCACCGGCTTGGCCTTGCTCCGTTCGGACTTGCTGATTTCCGATTCGGGTTTCCCGGCGAACTTGGCGGCCACCAGTCGGTGTAGGTCCTGGCCGTTGTTGATGGCCTCGCCCATGCGGGAACCCAGCCCGAATTGACTCAAGCAGGCCTGGGCCAGGGTGACCAACTCGATGGTCTTGTAGTCCAGGGCAAGCAAGACGGTGCCAGGTCGGGGAACGAAACAGGACCGGATGCGGTCGTCTCTGGGCAGGTTCTGGGCGTTGAGCTGCCCGAAAGAAGTCGTCCGTCCGGTACGGGCCAGTACGTTGAACGACGGCCGGATGACTGGTTTGTTCATTTTGGACAAAAACGAACCGAGGAGTTTCTCGGTCGCTTTGTACTCCTGCAGGCACTGTAGGAAGGGGACTTCTTCGGCATACTCCTGAATGTGGTCTGCGGATGTGGAGATTTTTCCCGTTTCCGTGCGATGGAATACGATCTCTTGCTTTCGTTCGATCCGCGTCAGGATGGCTTGCAGGGTCTTTTGCGACCCCGTCTCACCGGGAATATAGCCGAAACCCCTGAGAGTTTTGAGTTGTGCTTGTTTGACTTTGGTGAGGGTCACGATGAGTTCCTCACGTCGTCCCTGATCCAAGTGCATGCCGTTTCTGGTAATTTGTTGGAGCACAATGGCGGCGCGCAGTTGGATGTGATGCGTCTGCCACCCCCAGCGCCGAATCTGATCGCCCAACCACCGGTCCGAAACTTACCCCCAGATGTTTTGGCTGCGTTCCATGGTATGCCTGAGGTTTGCTCGGAGTTCCTGGAAGAGTTGGAACGTGACGACCACGTCCTTGGCCAGGTATTCGAGATAGACGCTCTCCATGGCCCTTGGGTGTTGGTTCAACCACTGCCCGTAGGACAATCGAACAACCTTCCCTTTCGAGTCCTTGACGTCCTTGAGCACCTGGATGCCAAGGTAATCCAGGGCGCACCGGTCGAGGGTGGATTCGCCTTTTCCGGAGGCGGTGTGGCCCTTGGTGGCGAGTTGGTAAAGCCGGTGCAACAACTGCGTGTCCCAGACCTTGTTTTGGTCGACCCACGCGTAGAAGTCCAACTCAGGCTTGAGAAGTGTCAACACATCCAAATCAAACGGAGCGTTGTGAAACACCACAGTATGATCCCGGTGCGAGTCGAAAAACTCAGGTGCCCGATCCCGGGTGACGAAAACCCCATTTTGACCATCAAAGGCGGCCCCGAGGACGTACGCGGGGGTGATCCACGGACGCTCGGGGTCAATGAGCGTAGTTTCGCAATCGAACGCGAAGACCTGTTGAAGACAATGGTCTCCGGCTTTCCAGGGACGAAACTGGTACGTGTTGTCTTGTAAAGTTACATGCATTTGGTCCTCCGTTGCCACGTCTGCCGTGAACGTCGGGTTCCCCGTGAACCTGGGCCGGATGACGTTCACCGACGTTAAAGCTTGATGAAATAAGAATTTATGTCGATGCCGTGAACGTGTGAACGTTGTCGAGCCCCTGTGTTTTCCCGAACGTAAAGGTCCGACTGGCTTTCCTGATTGTGAATATTTGTTCACTATAACGTAATTCATAGGAGTATAGTTGACTATTAATTAACTCTTCCTTTTAGGTGCGAGGGATCGAGAGTGAGGGGTTGTCCAACAAAACAAGGCTTATCCGTTCCTTCGAGATGTTCGAAGACAGAAAAACACCTTGCCCTCTGTGCTTTCCACTTCCCTCGGATCTGTCCCACGTCTGAAAAGGAGCGATGGACTTAAAAAACCGCTGCACTCATTCGCAAAGAACCCGCGACGGTCCAGGCATTTGGCAGGTGTTCCCTCGCGAGGGGTAGGTTTCGGCCCCCAAATTCCAATCAAGACAAGAGAAATCTTGGGGAGGCCGAATGACGTTCACACGGGATCGTCTCATCTAAACCATTGGCTGGTTGACAGTCTGGCGATAGTTCGGCGCCGAAAAGTCGGCGCTCGAAGTGATTGCAGGACAATGAGTTGTGTTTGCTTGTGTGCAAAGCGCCGACAACACAACCGTCAACCGACGTTCACTATTATGTTCACTAGAGTTGAGACAGTCCC
>CAYYUU010000980.1:0-3337 GCA_964474955.1 uncultured Alcaligenaceae bacterium
CTCCAAGCAAAAAGCCGGACAGCAATAAATTTCATGTTCCGAGTGTGCCTACTACGAAAAACCAAGACAGGCGTCTTTTCGCGGAGCGAAAAGCAACTTGCCCGGACTAATCCGGCAGCTCTCGTGATTTCCTACAAAACAACCAGCGTCCTTCCCTTGACCCTCAGGCACGACCACGCCTTGCGGAGAAACACACCAGCATGAATCCCGAACAACAACGACTCGACGAATGTCACGGCGGACAAACTCCCTGGCTCAAGTGGGGACCATATCTCAGCGAACGGCAATGGGGGACGGTCCGCGAGGACTACAGCCCACACGGAAATGCGTGGGAGTATTTTCCGCACGACGTGGCGCGGAGTCGTGCATATCGGTGGGGGGAAGACGGTCTCGCCGGATTCTCGGATGACCAACAACACATCTGCATCTCGTTGGCGTTGTGGAATGGTCGTGATCCGATTTTGAAAGAGCGACTTTTCGGACTGACCGGCAACGAAGGAAACCACGGCGAGGACGTGAAGGAGTATTACTACTACCTCGACGCGACCCCGACGCACTCGTATCTGAAGATGCTCTACAAATATCCCCAGAGAGAGTACCCGTATGGTTGGCTCGTCTCCGAAAACCGCAGCCGGAGCAAGCACGCTCCCGAGTTTGAATTGATCGACACGGGCATCTTGGACGAGGATCGGTACTTCGATGTGTTCGTCGAGTACGCGAAGGCTGGCCCCGATGACATCCTTGTCCAGATCACGGCTCACAACCGCGGACCCGACGAGGCGACGTTGCATGTCCTTCCGCAAGTGTGGTTCCGCAACATTTGGAGTTGGGGTTGGGACACCCACAAACCCAAACCGACGATGGAACAGACGGGGAACTTAATCCACGTCAATCATCCCGATGTCGGGAGGTATTGGCTTCACTTCGAGGGTGACCCCAAGCTGCTCTATTGCGACAACGATACGAATGTCGTTCGGCTCTACGGCATGAGCCCGAATGGTCAGTATTTCAAAGATGCGTTCCACGAGTACCTCGTTCATGACAACCCAGCCGCCGTCAATCCGGCACATCGAGGGACAAAGGTTGGTGGGCTTCATCAGTTGACGATCCCGGCAGGAGGGACAAAGACAGTTCGCTTACGGTTGAGCCTTGAGGAGCACGATAACCCGTTCGCGGAATTTACGTCGCTCGTGGATCAGCGACGTCAGGAGGCCGATGCGTTTTACGCTGAGCTGCAAAAGGACATCGCCAACGCCGACGCGAAACACGTTCAACGCCAAGCGCTGGCAGGGATGATCTGGACGAAGCAGTTCTATTACTACGACATTCCCGAGTGGCTTGACGGAGACCCAGGACAACCGAAGCCACCACCCGAGCGGTTGCACGGTCGCAACTCGAAGTGGGAGCATCTGAATAACGCCGACGTCATCTCGATGCCCGACAAATGGGAGTATCCCTGGTATGCAGCATGGGATCTCGCGTTCCATTGTGTTCCTTTGGCGATGGTGGACGCCGAATTCGCCAAGCAGCAACTCGTGCTCCTCACTCGCGAATGGTACATGGACCCCAACGGACAGCTGCCCGCGTATGAGTGGGCGTTTGGTGACGTCAACCCTCCGGTCCATGCGTGGGCGGCGTGGCGAGTGTACGAGATCGATAAGGACAAACGCGGAGGAAAAGGAGATCGGGCGTTCCTCGAAAGAGTCTTCCACAAGCTACTTCTGAACTTTACGTGGTGGGTCAATCGAAAGGACGTCAACGAACGCAACGTCTTCCAGGGCGGATTCCTCGGGCTCGACAACATCGGGGTCTTTGATCGCAGTGCCCCGATCGCCGGAGGTGGCTTTCTGGACCAGGCCGACGGTACTTCGTGGATGGCGATGTTCTGTCTGAATCTCATGCGGATCGCCCTGGAACTGGCTCTGGAGAATCCCGTCTATCAGGACATCGCGACGAAGTTTTTCGAGCACTTCTTGTACATCGCCAAGGCCATCAACCAAGATGGCGTCGACCACATCGGCCTCTGGGACGAAGACGACGAATTCTATTACGACATCCTACACTTGCCGAACCGACCGAGCCGCCGTCTCAAAATTCGTTCGTTGGTGGGCCTGACGCCGTTGTTTGCCGTCGAAACGCTCGAACCCGAACTACTCGAGAAGGTTCCCGAATTTCGACGACGGTTGCGCTGGTTCCTCGATTATCGACCGGACCTGGCGAATCTCGTCTCGCGTTGGCACGAGCCGGGATTGGGAGAACGGCGGTTGTTGTCCCTGCTCCGGGGCCACCGGATGAAGTGCCTGCTCCGGCGGATGCTCGATCCGTCGGAATTCCTTTCGGACTACGGAATTCGTGCATTATCGCGGCATCACAAGGATCACCCATACATTCTGCACTGCGACGGTGAAATCCTTCATTGCAACGGCGAGCCGCTTCAGGTGTCGTATCAACCTGCCGAATCGACCACCAACTTGTTTGGGGGGAACTCGAACTGGCGAGGTCCAATCTGGTTCCCCGTCAACTTTCTGTTGATCGAGTCGTTGCGGAGATTTCATTCGTATTACAGCGACGAGTTCAAGGTGGAGTGTCCCACCGGGTCTGGTCAGTATCTGACGCTCAAGGAGATCGCCGATGAGTTGTCCCGCCGGTTGGTGTCGATCTTCCTCAAGGACCACAACGGCAAACGACCGGTGTTTCGGCAGTATCCCCGGATGCAAAACGATCCGCAGTTCCGGGACCATGTCCTTTTCTATGAGTACTTCCACGGGGACAACGGACGAGGTGTCGGGGCGTCGCACCAAACTGGTTGGACGGGCGTGGTCGCGGAGTTGATACAGAGACCGGGTGTGCTTGGGTGAGATGCGGAGAAGACGATTCGAGTCTGTTTGCCTGGGAGGTTTGGTCCGAGAATTACTTTCTTGCTTTCGGAAACTGAACGTACAGCCGTTGATCTTTTCCACCTCGTTTGATGGTGAGGAAGAAATTCTGTTCCACGCTTGCGGTGTTTGTCGGAGACGTGGGCGTGGTTCGCGTCGCAGAGGCAAATGACGGACCAGCCGCGTCGCAGATAGTCCAGAGCGGCGTCTGGGATGTTGGATTGGTTCATGGTGCGTTACTCCTGGTTGGTCGTTTGGCCGATGGCTTGCAGGACGCTCGAGCGGGTGCGGAGGGCTTGGCGGACGGTGCGTTGGAGCAAGTCGGCGGGCCAGTGTCCGTCGGAGTCCGGAGGCGGCAGGATGCCTTCGCGAATCCAGTTGCGGATGGTCTGGTCTGTGACTCCCAGGGTAAGCGCCCATCCAAGCCAAGGTTGACGCCTCTGGTACGTTGAAGCGAATTT
>CAYYUU010000981.1:0-3331 GCA_964474955.1 uncultured Alcaligenaceae bacterium
AACGGTGAGCTGCCGGTCATCTCGTCTGTCTCTTCCTGGAAGCCACCATCGGCGGTTTCTCCGTCAACGTCTCGACCCACGACGACGAAATTGTCCGTTTGGTCGACAGTTGGATCGTTGTTGTCCCCGATGAGGTTCATCACGCCATTGCCGGGCGTCAAGAATGTTCGCTCGATCGAACTACTCAAGATGCCGAATACATCGTTGCCATAAGTGACGGTGACGTTGGGAGGTTGCGACTTGTCACTGAAGATGTTGATCGAAGTTGGCGAGGAGAGGTTCAGCTGGTCGCCGATGGGTAAGCTATCAGCCCCCGTCAATAGGACGGGGAGGTTACCGTTGACCTGGATGTTGAACGATGACGAGGACGCGACGGTGAAGTCATCAGCGATTCCATTTGACTGAGCGGTGACCTCGTCACCACCGTTGACTATGAGACCTGGCCGCTGAGTGGGACTCGGATTGCCATTCTGGACAAAGCTACTTGGAACAATATTGACGGGAAGGAGTGCTTGCGCCGAGTTGTTGATCACTGCAACCTGATTTGGCGTGGCGCCGTTCACATCAATGATGTCATAGGCGTTGTCTGTCCCAAAGCCAGGAATCAAGACACCAGGACCAAACCCAAAGACGTCGAAGGTCCCCCACGTGAGAAGGTCTTCCTCGCTCGCGGCGTAAACAATGGCCCGGTTCCCCGTTCCATTCACACCAGCGTTCCCGGACCCGTCGAGCGTCAGACCTGTTGTTGGGTCTATACCATTGATCAGCAGATCGGGACCGGTGCCGCCTCCACGGACCCCAGGAAAGTTGACACCGTTGACGAGTTCCACCGGCGGAGAACTGGTGTAGGGCGTGCCACCGTGGAAGACGAGGGCGGAGTTGTTGCTCGCGAGGAGAGCCACGGTCAAGTCATCATCAACACTCGTCCCGGTCACTCGAACGACGTCATTGTCCTCGCTGACGTCGTTATAAATCAACGTCTCCGTCGTGCGGGCCTGGAGGCTCAGATTCCCACCGCCGCTTGTTCCGAACAGACCTCCACCAGCAACGAAAGGAGCGACGTCCACGCCAGGAGTATCAGTGTAATCGTAGTTCAGATTGCGGACGACATTGCTGCTGTCGTTGATGGTGATTTGGTCGCGGTTGTCACTGGTAGGAGAGACCGTCTGTCCCTGTCCTTCGATGGTCAACCCCAGAATGTCGAAGAGGCCCACCTCACCGATGTTGGAGCTTATGTTCAAGGTGAACGAATCGCTCCCGTCAAATCCCTGAATCGTGTTGTCGGCGCTGAGATCGTCTCCGTCGATCAGGAACAGGTCATCTCCTTCGCGACCGTTGAGAGTCGTGGAGTTCGTTGCGGTGGTCACGTCGATCGTGACGGTGTCACTACCCTGGGACAACAACCCATTGAGGAACTCAAGGCTGTTGTCAATCGTTCCTGTCACCGACGCATGGAAATACCGAATAGGCGCAGGTCCAAAGTTGACCAGTTCAGTAACGTCACCTGTGACACTTCCAAAGAATGGCCCACGGTCGAAAGTGAATCCTTGCGTGAGACTGATGGACGCACTCCCATTCAAAGCAGGCGAACCGGAATCGTCAAAGTTGAGGACGTCGTCACCGGAGTTCGGAAGGATCGTGAGCGGCCCAGCGATAGCGTCCAGCGACCCATCGAAAGTGACATTGAAGTCAGAGGTTTGGTTCCCGATCGTGAATGTATCGCTGCCAGCGTTCCCGTTGATGAGGGAGTTCGTGGCCACGTCGGTCGAGGTGATGCTGATTGCGTCGGCCCCACTCGTGGAATCGTATTCGAAAACCTCTATTTCGGAGTACGTGATCGAGTCGGCTCCAGTGCCGGTCAACGTTGTCAAGGTCAACGTAACGTTGTCCCCGGTCGTGTCGCCGGAATCGGAAAGGTTGACCTGGTCGAGATCGTTTAAGGTCTCCCCTCCAATCAAGACGAAACCACCCAGGAGGTCGTTGAGGGTGTTGTCGGTGTTGTGGAAAAGATCAGAACCACCCTGCCCAAACGCATTCGGAGTGAGGCCCGCCGAATTGCTGTTCATCTGAAACTCATCACTGGCACCGTCGTCACCGCCTCCGTTGACAACTGGGAAGGCCAGGTGCCCATACAAGTCGAGAGTCGTCAGACCAGTTGACGCCCCGGTGTAGGCGACGGTGATGGTGTCGGCGCCCGAATTCCCCATGATGTCCACGTTGGTTTTATTGGTGAACCGGACGGTCTCGAACGTGCCGTTGTTGTCGGTAAGTTGAAGGGCATCCGCATCACCCAACACGCCACCATTCTGAAGTGTCGCCTGGTTCGCCAGGGCATTCAAAATAATGTCGTAATCGGTGGCCGGGACGTCCGAATCGATCGGCTCCAGGCCAGTGAAGTTGACGACGATCTCGTCACCACTCGCATCGAGGCCGAGTCCAGACCCTGCGTTTCCGTCCTGGTCGAGGACATAGAGTCCAGCGTCTTCGGTCACTCCCACCACATAGGTTTCTCTCACGATGGGATTCGAGGCGTCACCGCCGGTGAAGACTAGTCCATCGATCCCGGCGTCACCGTTGAAGTTGATCAAGGGCCAGTCGGTCAGTATCCCCGAAGGCACGTTGACAGTCAGGACATCGGCTCCGTCTTGTCCGTCAATCGTCAACTCGATGATGTCGTTTATGTCACCGCGGAAGAACTGTCCTCCGTCGACATCCACCACCATGTCAGAGCTAACCTGGGACACCTCGATGTCGTTATTCCCGTCACCAACTGCGGCGAAGGTGATGGTGTACTGACCTCCGAGAGAGTCGATGTATTCGAAGTTCGTATAGGTGACATTCGCATCACCCGAGCCAAAGCTGAACGTCCCGGAGTTCGATGCGGTCAGTGCGAGTGTCACCGCACTGGTACTCGGCGGTTCCAGGTTGAAGACGTCTCCAGGGAACGCAGTCGGAGTACCCCCGTCGAGATCAATACTTGTTGTCGGGTGCGGATTGACGTTGACGATGTCATTCCCGGCGAAAAAGTCGACGTCGAGAGTGGTGACTCCGGAGTATTCGTACAAGTTTTGGAGCGTGCCAGCTCGGTCATGTCGCAGGAAGCCATCACCGCCAATCGATGTGGTGTTGACGTCGACGATGTCCGCAGCGGAACCAGTGTCGGTGTCGAGGTTGAATGTCGTCACGTCGACGACGAGGGTGTTCTCCGAATTCCCGGTGATGATTGCGTCGCTGATCGTGAGCGAGGGGGTATTGATAACCTCGACTCCTCTGCTCAAGTTATTGGTGACCGTCGCGGCACCGGTGATCGCGACGCCGGAGGTGATGGCGT
>CAYYUU010000982.1:0-3330 GCA_964474955.1 uncultured Alcaligenaceae bacterium
CAAGGGTTCGTAGGTGTTGGATCGGGCGACGAAAAAACGCAAATCAGGGATCAATGATTTCCCCATAGCTCCAGGTCCATTTCTTCCCGTTCTTTGTGCCTCGCCACGTTACGTGGCAACTCCCAATCACTCCGCCATTGGCATGACCTCCGACATTGGAGATACTCACGCTGATTTCGACGCCAACGATTTTGTTGTTTTTCCGTTGAATCTCGAGCGTGTGAAGTGTGATTCCGTAAAGCCGGTTCTTTTCGGTCGACCGCTCAGGAACGACTCGAAGTTGTTGATAGCCGACTAAACCTGCCTGGAACCACTTCGGCCACACGACTTTTCCATCCACCAAGGCGAATCGTTTCTCGCCGGGCGTTCCGTAGAAGTTCCGCGTGCGAGCGAATGCCTCTCCGGTGACAATGTCGACTACCAGCTCCCGGAGGATGTCATCGATCTCAGGTTCCTTGGGAAGCTGCTTGGGTTTTGGCTGTGGCTGTGGCTTGAACAGCGGCATCACCTTGCCATTGTGCTTTTTCTTCAGCCGTGGCATCTCTCTGCGAATCTGCCTCTGTTCCTCCTTGATATAAATGATCGGTGTCGTCACCAAGACCCTGATTCGATTGCGTTTGCGGAGATTTTCGGGACGGTAATCGAGGACGACAAGAAAAGGGTGGACGTCGAACAGTTGCAAGGAAGTCGCTCGCGAGGTCGTCTTCACGATGGGCAAGTGGACGAAAAACTCTTTCCGGAGTTTCGGCATGGCTTTCTTGAGCTTCCGGACTTCGAGCACTTGCGTCGTGATCTCGGTCAGGTTCAGGCGCATCGAACGCCTGTCGTCACTGACGTTCACGGTGGCTTTGAGTGTGGAGCCTTGGAGAACTGTTTGGTACTCGTTTCGGAGAAATAGAGAACCGAGTCGTTTGTCGAGAACCACGTCTGTGGTATAGGTTCGCACCTCCTGGCGGGTGAAGAAAGGAGCGGTTTCGCCCTCCCAGATCTTGACTTCCTTGTCACGGATTGGTCGCGTGTGCTTCCGCAGTTTCTTGATGAAAGGTTCATCGATCGGTCGGGCGAAGGTAACCTCCTTTTTGCCTTTCTTTCGCAACAGGGGTTCAACGTGGCGGCTGTAGAACAGATTATCCACCTCATACACCTCGGTCCGCATCAGCACGGCAAGGTCTGCCAGTCGTTTCAAGGCGACAAGGGCGTCGACGATCTGCATGTGTGTTTCGTAATTCGTCCGAACGATCAATCGATTCCCCGTCGCTAGCTCCGCTGAGGTCCTCGGAGTAGAACGAAACAGTTGGCCCGCCAAGAAAAGACCTGCCGGTTTCTTTACGTTCTTCATCCCCACACCGTTGTCTCTGGTCCAGTGCTTCCCCCGAGTGATTAGGACAAGGATCTTCGCGGTGAGCGCGAGCCGTTCCTCCTTGGACGCATTCGCCGAGAGGCGGTAGAGTCCGGCTTTCGGATAAACTGGGGGGCCTGAGATCCGCGCTCCAAATAGGAGCCAACTGCATCGCGGTTGTCAAATCGTACGAGACCAGAAACGAAGCGTTCTTCGGTGATGTGAGCGTGATTTTTCCAGTCGAGCACTTCCAATCCAGGTCGTATTTTCGAGCTTGGTTCAGCCCAAACCGAAACGCCGTGAAGAAGGGCATCCGGTCTGGAAAGCGGGGAAACTCGACAGGTGTCTTGAGGAACTTGGCATACTCTTTTCCAAGCGCTTTTTTGTCGACTTCGATTGTAGCTTTCTTGTCCTTCGGCAATAACTCCGGCAGCTTGGCGAGAAAGTCGCCCATCTCCATCTTCTCTCGCAATGACTTTGTGGAAATCATTGTTCGCTTACACAGGGACTCTTCGACATTCAGGAGTTGTCGCATCCTCACCGTGCGCTCACGAGTTTTCTTATCTCCCGCACACGTCAACTGTGGCAAGAACACCGTCAGAAGAGGGAGCACCAAAACAAGCGGCACCAAGCAATGTCGAATCAACATAAAATCGCTTCTCCAATGGAAGTGTGGAACGAATGTGGAAACGTACGCCAAATCCGTTCCGACACGAACCGACTGCCCTCGGCTCGTTGGGATTGACGAAGTGAGATGGAAACAGCGATCGGCAACTTCACAGAGTCTGCTCACAGAAAATTTATGAGATGAGGTGCCAACATGCGAGGGGAAAACCGATGTCGGTGGTTTTTGGAATTTGGATTTGCTGAGATCGTGGGTACCTACGAGCCGCGTGTACCTACGAGCACATGATTCTAAAATCTACAGCAACACTGTTCGAAAGACGCCTTGAGTCGTTTCTCCCGAGTTGTTATACACATCACTCATAATCTCTACTGTGATTGGTTTTCATGTCCGGCTTCAAACATGCGCCGACCAACTCTAGTTTCGATCGTTACGCCTTCCTTCAATCAAGGACAATTTCTACGCGCAACCCTTGATAGCGTCCTGACTCAAACGTATCCCCACATCGAATATATTGTTATCGATGGTGGTTCGACGGATGAGTCTGTTGGCATCCTCGACTCGTATGGCGATGAATTTTTCTGGGTTTCCGAAAAGGATCGAGGTCAGACTCACGCTATCAACAAAGGTATGATGCGGAGCCGCGGAGATGTGTGCGCCTATCTGAATTCGGATGATGTATTAACTTCTACCGCAATAGAACGTGTGGTTCATTATTTCGATGAGAACCCAGATGTCGATGTAGTCTATGGACGGGCGGACTATATCGATGAGCATGGAAAACGAATGGGGTTCTATCCCACTCAGCCTTTTTCGATGAAGAGACTCTCGCAGGATTCGTGTCTATGTCAACCGGCGGTGTTTTGGCGACGTTCTGTTGCCGAGCGAGTTGGCCCCTTCAACGAATCATTAAATTATTGTATGGATTACGAATACTGGTTGCGAATCGCCAAGGCGGGTGGAACTTTCCTTTATGTTGACGATGTTCTCGCGTCTGCACGACTTCACGCAGAGGCCAAAACGAATTCACAGAGCATCCCCATGTATCTGGAAAGCATCGAAGTGTGTCGGCGGTTCTATGGGTCGGTTGGTGTGGCGCCGTTCGTTGGTCTTTGGAGAGAAAAGTTTGCGAGAGGCGATAGAATCCTGCCATCCAAGTTGTGGTTGCTAGTCGCCGTGATGGCGAGGCTCCATTGGGGATGGTGGAGGACGAGACGAATGTGCAACAAGTAGTAGGCACACTCCGAACGGAAAATAAATGATTGTCGGATCTGATTTTGGAGGGTGGGAGCTGGACTGTGAACGAAACCAACAAAACAAAAACAAAAACAAAAATACGAAAGCGGCAGCGAGCTGCCGCACTCCA
>CAYYUU010000983.1:0-3326 GCA_964474955.1 uncultured Alcaligenaceae bacterium
ACCAATCGAAGGAGCAACCCAATGACGAATAAAGACATTGTCAACGAACTGAATAATCTCATCACAACCTGTCAAGACGCCGAAGACGGCTTTCAACACGCAGCGCAAAACGCCGAGGACCCTGGTCTCAAGACCTGGTTCCAGCAAGTCGCGACCGTACGAGCGACTGCTCGCGCCGACCTGCAGCGAACGGTCGAGCAACTTGGTGAGCAGCACGAAGACGACGGCAGCATACTCGCCAGCATGCACCGAACTTGGATGGACATCAAGAATACGTTCACCGACCAGGACGACGAAACCATCTTGAACGAGACCATCCGAGGCGACAAGTCGGCTCTGGAAATCTACGAGGAGCGTCTCGAAAAGGATCTGCCTGCACCCATCAAGGAAGTGCTACACAAGCAACACGCACAGGTTCAACAGACTATCAATCGGATGGAAACCGAACGGAATCGGCTCCACGCCGTCAACTCATAGTCCTCAGTTGGGTCAAGGTGTGACCCGTCCCATTGACACTCCGGTGTCAATGGGATTTTTTGTGTCCACTCCCCTCAAGTGTCGAAATGAGACTGGCTGATCGGTTCGGTGGACTCCACTAACCCGAAGCGCGAGCGAGGATCTGAGCGGAGTTGGCTTTTGCTGCGAAGCAGCGGAAAGCCAACGAAGCGAACAAAAGACACTGTGCGAAGCGCGAAACACCGCTTCAGGGCTTTTTTCCGTAGGGTGGGGTAAGCGCGGCGCCAGCGAAGCGAAAGCCCACCATTCCCTCTACACCATTTTCCATCGCCGCCGCAAAAACCACTCCAGGCACAACAACCCGGTGAACAACAAATAACACGGCATCAACAGCGAACTCCACAACGCCGCCATTTGCGGCACAAAGGATTTGGTCGGTTGCTGCTTCCAGTTCGGAAATTCTTCCTTCGTGATGATGTTTTCAGTCGCCGCCTGTTGATTCAACTCTTCGAGGAGCTTCAACAGACTCTCTTGCGACGCACGCGAAAACGTGCCACCGCTCGCACTTGCGATCCGCCGCAACAGATCGTGATCCGCTTCGGCCCGAAGGTTCTCCACGTCTTCGGAGTAAACAAGAAATCGAGCTTTCGTCTCGCCGCGGATTTCTCTTCCATCGGCATCTTTACCGGTCCCACGAACGACAACGGTATATTCCCCGGGTTCCTTCGTCTTCCAATAAAAACCTCGGTGTAATTGTTGATCGAGATTGATGCTCACGTCTGTCTTGATCTTCTTTGGAGAAACCACATGAGCCGTGAACTTTCCGCCAGGAAGAACCTTCCCGGACTTGCCACGAATCCCGACGGTGAACCCGACGCCGTTCGTCTGTTGAGCCGCCAACCGCCGCGAGTCGAGTCGAACGAAAACACTACCCTGGAGCGTTTCTTGTCGAGCGAGCCAGATCATCATTCGTTTCCAAAACGTCTGATACGAGGTCGCGGCGATCTCGTTGGGTGTGGGCCGCAGCCATGCGAGATGAGTGGTGTCTCCGGCAAAGACCATCACTCTGCCGTTTCCATATTTGTTGTATACCAGCACAGGAACTTTCTGGTTGGTGCCGCGGATATGCCCCTCGGCCAACTTTGCGGCCCTTTCTCTGACTCGCCCGATCGGAGTGATTCCACTAAGTGGCCGGAACTCAAGGGTCCATCGGCGTTTGTTCTCCAACTCCTTGTCAGCAAGCCGCAGCGGAAAGTAGTTCCACCCCGCACCGAACGGAACGACCTGGACTCGCTCTTTGATCTGCCCTTTCGAAACGCCTTCGAGATCAACGGGCAACATTTTGGTGAATGCCTCGTAGTATGTCCAATCGCTATTGGCATAACTCTCCTGACCACCCATCACGAATAACCCTGTCCCTCGATCTTTGACCATCTCGGCAAGTTGTTCGAAAACCTTCTTCTTGCCACCAGAAAACCGAGTCCCCGATATGTCGCCAATCACAACAATGTCATATTGGCGTTTTTCGAACTCGAACCAATCCTTAGTCTTCGGGTCGGTCTCCTCGCCTTTGACTCGCTCCGTGTAATAAATCCGAAATCGCGGATCTTGTTTGAGCAACCGAATGATGAGTGTTGATTCCAAACGCTTTTTTCCCTCGACCCACAACACACTCACGCCTTCCTTGGTCGCAGTGATATACGTGCTGATTTCATTGTTGAGTTGGCTCACTTCATTTCTATGTGGATCGATCTTGAGCGTTACTTTATATTCACCCGGTTTAGTCGGCGCATCACCGCCAATCGCAACTTCGTTTCCTGTGCGCAAACGTAACCGGATGGCTTTTTCATATTCGTTGACAAGTTTATTATGACTGTCGTGGATCAACATGCGCAATATGATCCGAGTATTTGCAAAGCCCGGAGCATTAACAACGGCCCGGACGTTGAACCGGGTCTTTATCGGGACCGAAGAAGGGGCATAAATCTGATTCTCAACGAAATAGATGTCGCGTTGCTTCGCGGCAGTCGTCGGCTCGCCCAAACCGAAGACATGAATCGGAGCGTTGATCTCGCGCCAGAGTTTCGCTTGTTCCAGAGTCGAGGGACTCGTCCCATTATCGGCCCCGTCACCAAGAAGAATGACTCCTCGCAAATTCTTGTCGTTACTGTGACGCTGATACAGTTGTTGGAGCCACACTCCCATGTTCGTCCGTTTCCCGAAGGCGCCACCCGTGGGATCAAAGTTCTCGACACCTGCGCTCGCTTGGTACTGGACGAATTCGATATGTTGTGTTTTCCGGAGACGTTCGAGCGATTCCTGAACTTCTTCCGATTGCAAGATATCGACGCCCGCTTCCCAACGCGACTTGTTCTTCTCCTCATCGTTGTTATTCATACTTTGCGAAGCATCCAACAACACCACAATTTTCGACGGAACCACGGTCGTGCTCACGGTCGTACAAGATGGTTGAATGAGAAGCAGACACGCAACAGCTAGAGCCCCGAGACGAATCGACAGAACGGTCGCGAATTGCGAGAACGAAATTCTCTGGCCAACAAGATATGTGATGACGGTGAGACCTACAAGCACCCCGACGACCAACAACAACGCAGGCCAACCAAAAGTTGGATACGCCCAAGGCCAAACGGGATCGAACTTGAAACTGGTCTCTGCGAAGATCAACACGATTGTCTCACGATTACGGTTGAGGATTTCGAGATCGATAAAATAAATTGCCCAACAAATTTTCCAGGGCTAACAGTACTAACAGTCCGATCATAAGATAAGGGAAAAGCGGAATCGGCTCAGTCAAGTGCCCTTTCTTCAATTCATCGAGGAGGTCTTCGTTATATTCGAGCGAGACGATG
>CAYYUU010000984.1:0-3325 GCA_964474955.1 uncultured Alcaligenaceae bacterium
TAAAACCCTCGGAAAACACGGGTTTTGGAGCCGAAATTTTTGCGAACGTTCAGTAATTTGAGGGTTTGAAAATGGAGCCCAAAAAAGCGTTCATTTCTTACTCGCACAAAGGATCGAGAATTCGTCGAAAAACTTGCGAACCAATTGAACGCGAATGGCGTCCCGTTGTTTTTCGACAAGTGGGATATCGCCCCGGGCGATTCTCTTGTTGAGAAAATCTTCAGAGAAGGCCTCGCACATAGCCAATTCTTTTTCGTAGTGCTTTCGCAAGCGAGCGTGAACTCTCGATGGGTTAAAGAAGAACTCGATGTTGCGACGGTCCGACGTGTTGAAGGGTTCACTCGCGTAGTCCCGCTCCTCATGGAGGACTGCGATATTCCACTTTCGCTTCGATCCCTTCGTTGTATCGACATGCGCAAAGATTTTGATGCCGGAGTCCACGAACTCACCAAACTTGTCTACGGAATAAACGATAGGCCTGCCCTTGGCCCGATTCCATTACCAATCCAAGGCTTGGAGAAGAGCATCGGTGGATTATCGCGGGAAGCTTCGACAGTCGGGAGGATCCTTCTCCAACAAACAGATCTCGATGCTGGATCGATGCCCCAGGTTGGTGGAAATGAAATTCAACAACTGACGAAGTTGACACCCCAAGAGATCAACGATGCGGTTGACGAATTGGAGGTGAACGGTTTAGCCAAGACCATCAAATGGCTTGGAACTGCTCCTTACGATTTTGGCGTCGTTATGCTCACCTCGGTGACTTTCCGAGAGTTTGCTGAATTCCTTGATTATGACCCGAATGAAGACATTCAAGTTGTCATTCAAGCAATATCAGCCACAGGAGGCCTCACTGGGGAAGCACTCGCTGACCAGACGGGTTTGAGTCCTGGGCGTCTGAACCGCGCAGTCGACTACATCGACGATTACGGACTCGCACAAATCATCCGGTGGATTGGGACCGTTCCATATTCCTTTGGAGAAGTAAGGGCGACGCCCGCAACACGCCAAACTGCCAAAGCCGTGTAGTGTGAGAGCCGCTACTTCGGCATCTCCAAGGAACTGAGCAAAGTTTCAAATTCCGTACCCCAAACGTCTCGGAATTGCGACTGACACCGACACTCGATCCCATAAACGGCATCGGGCGTGTGAACCGCAACAAGTCGAATGAATTCGACAGCCTTGCCGTCGAGCGTGAGTTGCAAGTCCGTCACTTTCGTCGTTCGGTTGCCGTACTTCTTGGTCTTACCCTTCGGCTCTTTCACCTTTTCGTCAGCTGCGCGAAGTTCATACTTTTCGTTGAACTGTTTGTGGCGATTCAGGACGTAATCTTGGGCCGCTGTCATGGCCTCGTCGAGATCCGCCGTCGCTTTGTTATGTTCGAACACGAGGACGTGCGCGGCCTTGAGATTCTTCAGCGTTTTGGGGACGTGTTTGAGTTCCCCCCGCAAGTAGAGCCGACCACCCGCGTCAAAATCCGCTGCTCGCTTTTGTGTCCATATTCCTTCCGGCGCTCGCAAGCTCAACGTGATCTTCTCGGCCCGGTACGTATTGATTTTCGGCGGTTCGGGTCGCCACCCGGTTCGCTCGTCCCAAAATTGAAACCCGAGGCCCTTCTCTGGGTTTTGGAATTCGTCGAACACTTTCTTTGTCACGCCAGGTTCGGTCCCGCCGACGATGACACAATATCCAAAGCCGTGGTGAGTGAACGCATAAACCTTGCCGCCCATCTGTGGCGTTCCTCCGCCGAAGTCGCCCTGGAAGCGAATGACCTGGGCCGTCACCTGGACGTCTTTGTCACCGAATTGTTCGGGAGGTAGTTTTTCGGTCGCCAAGCGTTCGACGTCTCCTTCGTTGCGGAAACAAGCGCTCAATCGGAAAACAGCCTGGCGAACCAGCTCGGCTTCGTTTGGCTTCTTGTCGACGTAATCATTGGCCGCCACTGCAACCCAAACGACGTCGACAAGATTCGGATCATCGGTTGCGGGGACTTCGCGAATGAGACAGAGGCGTCGCTTTCCGCCGTCCTCGCTCTTGAGGCGCTTCGCAATCTTTCTGCTCAAGTCGTCCTGGGTCCACTTGCCCTTGGGCCACGCGAGTTTGTAGGCCGGAATCAGGTTACCCCGCTCACCCCGAACGTAACCTTCGAAGGTCTGCAAGTTGGCAGAAGCTTTCCCCCGATCCGTCGATTGCGCCCCCGGACGGTAGATGAACACCCACGTCAACGTTCCGCCGACGATCAGCAAGGCAAACACGCAACTGAGCACGATAAGCCAAACCGGCGTGCCGGACCGACGACGATGCGGCAGCGACGCGGTGACGAGACCGCCCTCGGTGTCGTGCAAATCTTCGATTCCCCCTGGAGCCGATGTCGATTGTGTCGGATTCGGCTGCGCCGACACAACAGCCGACGGGACGTTCTGGTCCTGACCGCCTTGGTAAGGAACCGGAGCCGGCGCCGGCGTTGGCGCCTGGGAAACCGGTTGCGGCACCGGAACAGGCCGAGGTGCCGGCGGAGTGTTTTGGGCGGGAGAAGGTCGCGGCGAAGGCGGTTGTTGGGGTCGTTGGACGCGGCGTGCCTGAGGCGGTTGGGGACGCTGAGCCGGAGGTTGCTGTGGGCTGCGTTGTGGTTGTATCGGTTTTGATGGCTGTGCTTGTTGAGCTTGTTGTGGAGCCGGAGAAGCCGACGTCGCCAACTCGAAAACGTTCCCACATCTCGGACACTGGGCTCGGTCGCGACCCTTGATGTCGGCGAGAGTAAAATTGTGATCACACGTCGGATTGAAGCACGGAAAACCTGCAGTCATGGAAAACTTCTCCCCAGAGAGAAGAGGTGGGATCGTTCGAGGAAAACTTGGGCACTTGACGCTGGCAACGGATACTTTGGCGTTCGACAACGGCAACCCTTTACAGTGTAATGTACAACATCGCTCAAGGCGGAGGGCCGGCCGAGATTCTCAAAAGGCTCTCGCGCGATGGTTTACGCGCAGAGGTCCCTCTTATCTCTGACGGGTCAACGAATACGGAGGTTCCCAAGGAGTAGGAAAACGAATTCCACGGAGAATAACATTCGAACCGAACGGCCAAGGCTCAAACTACTTTCGCCTCCGCGGGTGAGTTAGAAATTTCAACTTTTTGTGAATTCTCAATAGCTTCTGAAATTGTGTCTCATAAGATATTACCATCTCCCTTATATTACCTGGCCGTGCGTTGTTGTTACTCCAACTCATAGGCCGAAGAAGACATTCCGATCGATCCGCCAAAAACCCGCAAAACTATCCTCAAAAGGCGAGGTCCAACGTCTCTTGGGTTGCCAGCGAAGAGA
>CAYYUU010000985.1:0-3324 GCA_964474955.1 uncultured Alcaligenaceae bacterium
AAGGTGCGAGCTGATTTGTTCTTGGCTCATTTATAGAGACAAATCGGATGGAATAATTCGCACGCATTCGATCAAGGACCGTTGCGAGATTCTGTTTTGAACTCGAGTTCTCCCTCGTCCGAGTTAGACCCCGAAACGTCGTGTTGACTTCGCTTCACAAGATTTCCTGGCGCGAAGTCTTGGGGATTTTGTGCGCTAAGTCCCCGAATCCAGTTTGTCCTATCTTTCTTCCCAATTGAACATCTTCTATGAGGAGTCGTAATGCAGAACCCCTCTGGCAATATTCCACATTCGAAATCGTCGCCAACCCAATACGTTCGTTCTCCGAAACCCAAGCCCAAGTCTTCCTCTTTCCTACCGACTATCGAAGCCCTTGAAGCTCGCGAAGTGCTCTCGGGTTCGCCAACTGGGATTCCCGAAGGTTGGTCCGTCGCGAGGGTTTGGAACGAGGAACTTCTTGATGCCATCCGCATCGACACGCCACGTCCGACCGTTCACGCAAGAAATTTATTCCACACCTCGATCGCCATGTACGACGCGTGGGCCGCGTATGATGGCGGAGCAACCGGGTATCTTTCCAACGAAGCTGCCACTGCGGCCGACATCGAAGCCGCGCAAAACGAAGCGGTGAGCTTCGCCGCGTACCGAATCCTGAGCGAGAGGTTCGAGCACTCGCCGGGTGCCGCCACTTCGCTCGCGTCGTTCGACGAACTGATGGATTGCCTGGGCTACGACACGTCGTTCGTCTCGACTGTCGGCAGTTCCCCAGCCGCGATCGGAAACCGAGTGGCCGAAGCTGTTCTGACCTATGGCCTCGGAGATGGTGCCAACGAGGTAAATGGTTACGTCGACACAACGGGCTACACGCCATCGAATCCTCCGCTCGTCGTGACCGATACGGGGACGACGGTTGTTGACCAAAACCTGTGGCAACCTCTTGTGGTGAAGGGAAATACGCAGTCGTTCTTGACCCCTCATTGGGGCAACGTGACGCCCTTCGCGATGACCAAGAGTGACCCCGATGCGGTGTATCATGATCCCGGCGCTCCGCCTCAACTTGGCGGCGTAGGCGATGCCGAATTCAAAGACGCCATCTTACGTGTGATCGAATTCTCCAGCATTCTCGATCCGGCCCCGGGCGTGATGATCGACATTTCTCCCTCTTCCAACGGGAACAATACCCTCGGGGCCGACGACGGAAGCGGGCACGCCATCAACCCCGCGACGGGATTGCCTTACTCCGAGAACGTCGTCAACCTCGCCGACTACGGACGCGTCCTCGCGGAGTTCTGGGCCGACGGTCCTCACTCCGAAACGCCGCCTGGGCACTGGAACACGATTGCCAACGAAGTGTCCGACAAGATGGATACGCTTGCGGTGCCCAAGCTCATCGGCGGGACTGAGGTGGTCGCGAACGAACTCGAATGGGATGTCAAGTTGTACTTCTCTCTAAATGGTGGAGTTCATGACGCTGCCGTTGCGGCATGGGACATCAAGGAGGCTTACGACTATGTCCGACCGATCACGATGATTCGGCACATGGGAGGGCTTGGCCAGTCGTCCGATCCGTCGAGACCATCGTATCACCCCGACGGATTGCCACTACAGCCGGGTGGCGTCGAAGTCATCACGTCGGCGACCACCGCGGCTGGGCAACGACATGACCACCTCGCCGGGCACGAAGGAGAGATTGCCATCTTTGCCTGGGCAGGCCACCCCGATGATCCATCTGGAGTCGGTGGCGTGGACTGGATTCTCGCCGAAGATTGGCTCCCATATCAGGCCGAGGGTTTCGTCACTCCACCTTTCGGCGCGTACACTTCGGGGCATAGTACGTTCAGTCGATCTGCCGCCGAGGTCCTCACGTTGTTTACCGGGAGCGAATACTTTCCTGGAGGCGTGGGCGAATTCGTTGCCGACGGGAACTCTTACTTGAATTTCGAGGGCGGTCCCACCGAGACGATCACATTACAGTGGGCGACGTATTACGACGCAGCCGACGAAGCAGGCATCTCACGATTGTATGGAGGAATCCACGTCGATGCGGACGACTACGCGGGACGGATTTCGGGTTCAGAAATTGGGATTGGTGCTTTCGCCAAAGCCAGCAGTTACTTCGACGGGAGTGGAGTCGGCGCGACGGACTTGGCGATCTCCAACGATGGGACCACGACGGTCAGAAAGAACGGCGGGGTCATTGAGGTCCTCAACGGAGTCGGGACTGTGCTCGCTTCTGAGCCGTCGAGTTCGATTCGGTCCCTGGAGATCACAGGAGGTGCTGGACCGGACACGATGGTCGTGGACTTTGCGTCCGGTGGGGCGTTCTCATTTGTCGGAGGGATCACTTTCGACGGTGGGGCCGGTCTTCGGGACACGGTTCGTGTCCTTGGCACTGATTCTGCCGAGGTGATGGAAGTCACCGACACACGAGTCCACGTCAATAATCTGACAACGACTACCGAAGGCGTTGAGCGTCTCGAACTCATGGCCGCAGGAGGCGACGACTACTTCCGGCTGGCGAACACGTCCTGGGGCGGAGGTATCGAACTGAGTGGCGGAGCGGGCGACGACACTTATCGGCTCTCGGGAGTACACTCGCGGCTGGACCTCATCGACTCCACCGGCACGGAATTACTCGACTTCTCGGAGGGAGACTATGGTGTCCGGATCAACCTTGGGACTACCCGATCACAGTACGTCGGTGGTGCGAGAATCCGGCTCGGTGGCACATTCGAAAACGTGACCGGAACTTCGCATGCCGATTACATTGTGGGCAACTCTTCCGACAACGTGCTCAATGGTCGTGGCGGCAGAGATTTTCTGATCGGGCACTGGGGAGATGACCTGCTCCGCGGTGGTGCCGGAAACGACTACATCGATGGCGGTTTCGGAGACGACATCCTGGTCGGTGGCGACGGTAACGACCTGATCCTTGATACGTTCGGGGTGAACGTGATGTTGGGAGGAGCTGGAACGGACCTGATGTTGGGAATTGGACGCAACAGCCTGCAGCTTTCCGATGCCACAATCTATGACAATAACGATGAGGCTCTCCAGGCCATCCATGCGGAATGTACATCTCCGAATTCGTATGAAGATCGGATCCAACACCTTCGGTTCGGAGGTGGGTTGAATGGTGATGTTCTGCTGACTCCCGGTGAGACGATCTCGGCAGATGACGACGCAGCCATGGCGGCGAGTGTCACGGCTCCGTGGTGGATGTGGCATTTCTACTCGATGAAGATTGGGTAGGAGTGAAGTAGAGAGTAGGGGGACATTTTTCGCCTGGGATGTCGGATAAAGAAGTTTTAGCGCTTGGTTCTT
>CAYYUU010000986.1:0-3320 GCA_964474955.1 uncultured Alcaligenaceae bacterium
CACGGCACTTCGGCTCGAAGGGATCGTCAATCCGAACTCGAATTCACATAGTACCTATGTGCACCTAATGCAAGTCTATGATGTCCGGGTCCGTGTTGTTCCCGACCAACAACTTGGCAAAGGGCAAGCTGGGCGGCGGGCCATCATCGCGAGCGCTCGCTCGATGTACGAACCCAATACCAGTTTCTACACCAACATTCGGGCGGCGTACGATAACAGTTCCACGGGCAGTAGCTGGTATATGTTTCGTTCCCCGACGGGGAGCAACGCTGGGGTCTTCACATTTCGAGAACCCGTGGAGAATCCTCCCGGAACGAAATTAGTCATCGAAATTCGCTGCCGAGTTAGGAGTTCGGCAAAGGGCTTCCGCCTTTCTGTCTCGACCAAACCCCGGTTCGTGGCGTGGCAAGCGGTCCACGGGCAGCGGAGTTCGATGCCTTGGACCTCGTTGGCTGGTTCGCTCTACTTGCATAACCAACACAAGCACGCCCTGCGTGCATTGGGCGAAGCGGAACTCGAATCGAAGTCGGGTGGTTCGCGGTCTTCGCGAGGCGGGGAGAACTGGAACCAAAACCAAAGGGCGATTGCGGCGAAATATTTGTCGGCTTTGATCCATCTCAAGCTCAACAAACGCGAGACGGGAGAACGTCAATTCCTGGAAGCCGAAAATGACCTCAAGGACCAAAAGAGCCTGGCTCTAATGCAACTGTCCCAGGAAGCTCAACGTCTTCGCGTCGAGCAAGACCCCAAGAACGTGGAGTTGCGGCGCGACCTCATCAACCGATATTGCGAAAGTGGAAATCATCGGGAAGCCATCAAAGAAATCACCTACTTGTTAAACAAAGTGAACCTGTTTCCCGGAAGCCCGCCAAACGTCGAACCGAAATGGGTGCCGACGCTCTACCAGCAGCGGGGGACGTGTTACAGCCACTTGCACGACACCCAGAAGGCCCTCGCCGACTTTGCCGCAGCCTGGAATTCCGACCCAGCCACGACACAACACTGGCTCGAAGAACAATTGCTCGCTTGCGAAAAACAAGATCGGTGGATCGCGGCGGTCGTGCACGCGACGGCGTTGATCGAGGCGAAGGGGGTGCCCGTCGAAACGACCAAACGCATTCTCCGGAAACGCGCGAATTTCCACGTTCGCCTCGGCGATCTCAAAAAGGCTCAGAACGATCTGAAACTCGCGATCCAGTTCGACCCGGACGATGCCTCGCTGTACCTGGAACGCGGTCATTACGCGGCCACCAACGGCGATAATAATCAGGCGAAGGCGGACTTTACGACGGCGCTGAAGCTCAGTCCAGATATGGCGAGAGGTTGGTTGCATGCGAAAGCCCGCGCCGTCGAACAAAAACAAAGTGCCGCCGCGTTATTGCCCTACCTCGACTCGCTCGTTCTGGCCGAGAAGGACCCCGACCAGCGGACGAGATTGTTGGCGAAGCGGGCGAAAATATATCTTGACGTCGCCAAACCCAAGCAGGCCGTACGAGACTACCGCGAGGCATTCCAGATCAACCCCAACCTCACCGAACACGCCAAGTACTACGGAGTTGCTTTGGTCGCTGCCCAGGAAGGCACCAAGTTGAAACTGGATTCCTCCGTCCACTCGGTGTTGCATAACTCCGGGGTGAGCGGCTGGACGCGGCTTGGGTTCGCCCACTACATCTGCGGAGACATTGATCAGGCAAAATCGTGTCTCGCGAAGGTAGCCGGAACGACCGAGGCTTCTATCGAAACGTACCTGGCACAATGTCTCGTTTATCACGCTCAGAAAAACACGAAGAAGGCCAAGCAGGCGTTCGAGTTGGCCCTGGGCATGATGCCCGAGCACCCGACCGAAATTCTCGTCCAGGGGACGTTGTCGCCATCGGACAAAGCCCTTGAGATCATTCCTGGGGCGTATTGTCAGGCCCACCGGGTGAACCTCGTGGGAGGGATCTCGTATCGGTTTGAGTATGGTAGCGATTTTCACATGTACGGCCGGCTCGAAGGGGAGGGCCGAAGTCGGACCTTTTCGTCGTCGTCAGGAACGTACGACGATCCGAACAGGTATACCCACATGACGTACCGGGTTTCTCGAACTGGAACGTATCGTATTTTGGTCACTTCCTACCAGCGGAAGCAGACGGGCCGGTTCCGTATTCGAATCCGCGAGGGTGATGAAAACGATAAATTTGTTCGCGGGCGGCGTCTGCTCGCATTGGAAACCATATCGAAGCAACTCGAGAGCGAACCCAAGAATGTCAAGCTCTGGCTGACCCGCGCGCGTTGGCAGTCTCGATTGGGGCAGGATGAACAAGCGTTGGCCGACTTTAAGAAGGCCATTCAAGTCGATCCAAAAAGTTACACGGCGCATCTGCAGCGTGGCGACCTTCTTGGGCGTCTCGAAAAACTGGACGAGGCGAAAAAGGATTTCCGCGAGGCTCTGGCTCTCGACCGCAAAGCCTCGTTGGCTTGGCTGCGGAAGAAGGTTGATTCGCATCGAGATACACAGCCGGGCGTTGCGCTCTCGATGATCGGGTTGTTGATGGAGTCGGAGAAACATCCCGACCGATTGCGAGAACTATACGGCAGCCGCGGAACAATCTACCGGCAGTTGGGAAAATTTGAAGAAGCTCGCAAGGACTTCGACCGTGTTCTCTCGGGCGAGCCGAGGAACTGGAGCGCACGCCTTGATCGAGGACTCTGCCACGTCGAGCTGTCGGAATTTGAGAAGGCCAAGAAGGATTTTCTGGTGGCAATCCAGGTCAATCCGTTTGCGAGTATGCAGTGGCTCGAACACCAGAGCTATGCGATGCGTCGCCGCGAAAACAAATACCGCATACCATTCCTGGAGGCGATGGTTGCCGGCGAGAAGGATGCGCGACAAAGATCAAACCACCGCAGACAGCTCGCCATTTTGCTCATGGGTGTCGATCCGCCACGATGGGCCGGGGCCGCCGACCATCTGACCCAACTCCTCAAAGGTGACCGGGATGGGACGCTGCTGGGCTATCGCGCCGAGTGTTACTACCACCTCGGCAAGCACAAGCAAAGCGCCGCCGACTTTGCGGCTGCCTTACGCCAGAGTTTTCGGTTGCGAAATTCTCTCGTGTCGAAAATCCGAGGGACAATGAAGGCCCTCCAATACAAAGAGGCCCTTTTCTACACGAATGTGTTGCTCGACAACACTTCCGAAAAAATGTCGAGGCTCTCAGGGTTGACACTGCGAGGGGAGATCTACACCCGACTCGGGCAGTTCGAGAAGGCACTGGCCGACTATACGGAAGCCGCGAAAAACGGGGAGTACTCGCCGCTGATCGTGGCCAGGCTGG
>CAYYUU010000987.1:0-3316 GCA_964474955.1 uncultured Alcaligenaceae bacterium
TTTCAATCCTGCCTATGAATCCTGCAGATTTTCCAATTTTCTCGCCAACGACTCTTTGTGAAAGCCCCAAGGATTCTCGCTTATTTCGGAGAAGTTGGCGGTCGAGGCTTTTGTAATACGGGCGTGTGGCCTTTGGTTCCTGATTTTCTGGGGCTTTGACGAACAAGATTTTCGTATCGCGGTTTGCTTTGTTGTAAGCGTCGTGGATGAGTATTTGGAGTTCTCCAGGGTGTTTTGCCAGGTAACTCATTTCGATGTAATCCCCGTGTAGGTCGTAGGCGTTCATCCCGAAGTGTGTCCCAGCGATGTAGAGTTCTACCTCTCCGGGGAAATTCTCCCCATAGATACGAAGCTGGACTCTCTGGTGCAATGGAATGACGTTTGGTTCGACATGAGTGATCTGAATCTGATGTCCCGATTTGACCGCGGGCCGAATGACGACTTCCGGCGTTGCAGCTGCCGCATTCTGGGGATCCTGGATATCCGCAACTCTGATCGGAATTAGTCCGATAACTTGCGGACGAAGTGTGAGCCTAATCACATCTCCGTCTCTCGTGTAGCGGTCTGGCGGCAGAAGCTGGTCACGCACAAAAACCTGAATTTCTTTTGGAAAATGCTTTCCCCGAATTTCGACCTTTGTTGGTTCCCCCAAGAACATCGGTGTCGGGGTAACCTCGGAGATCTTCAAAGCTGGTAGAGAACGTTCAAAGACTTCCAACTCGATGACGTCCTCGTTGCCAGCGTTCTCTGCATCTCGAATACGAATGGACGCCTTCTCAACGGTTTCCAATTTTGCTTCGACGAAGATACAGCCGTCTTGGAGTAACCATTGCTGCGGGGTGAGTTCCTTCTCATTGAGATAGACGATGATTTGTTCCGGAAGCGATTCGACAGATAGTTTCAGTTGGATCGATTCATTAACGGGGACTCGGGTGGGTTCGACATTGGTAATTTTCAAATCCGGTTTGACATCGATGCGAGGTTCCGGATCTTTGGCGATCAGCTCTTTGAACTTCTTGTGAGCGTTGATGAGAAAATCACGCAGAACCCCGTAACTATCTTTTCGAAGTTGACGAATGTCTTGTCGCGAGAATGGGTAATATGGATTTCCGAGCGGTGGTTCGACATCAAGCGGTTTCCAAACGAGTTCTCGCATCCGGTACTCGAGAAGTTCGTAGGCTGTTTCATCTTTCAAAGGAGCCAACCCGAGCGCCCCCGTCCCCTCGGTCATCCGTTGGACGAGCATCCTCTCGCCGTCCTGCGAGAATCTCACCCACACGTCTTGAATAAACGCGAATATTAGCGCGAAGCCAGGCATGACCATGAACTGCCGAAGGATCGACGACATCTTGTTGATGTGTTGTGTTGGCGAGCCGAGCCGCCGAAACGAATTGATCATGTCCTCCATTTGGTCGAACGTGTAGCAGAAAGGTTGGCCGACAAATTTTTGGAGGGTGAACAATACGTTCCGAACTTTGTCCAGCCCCTGACAAGGTTGTCGGAGATGGTGTCGTCGGAGTTCTTCCGCTGACAGCGATTCGTTTCGAAACCAACTCAAGGCGGTCCAACGTTGGTCGACATCGCCGCAGCAGAGCATCGAAGCGGCAACGAACGCATCCCAGTCGGCTTGCACGCCGTCGACGCGAGATGGATGTTCTGCGACGAACTTGGCAAAAGCGAACCGAAGTAGGTCTGGGTGTTGGAACGCTTTTTGGAGTGCTTTCTCCTGATAAGCCGCTTCTCGTTTTCCGATTTTCAGCGTCCAGTAATTGAGCAGACGGGACCAGAAATTCCCTGCTCGGAGGACATTGAGTTTCTTTCCTTTCTTCACATACTCGTCGTAAGCCGAGACGAGAAACAGGCGGACGGCATCGGAAAAGGCTTGAGATTGTCGTTGGGATTGTTGCGGACTGAGTGCTTCCAAAGTTGCTTGAAGCAGATGAGCCTCAAAGGGATTGCCACCACCTGTGTACGGCGTGACGTATATGAAAATCCCTTTGTCGCTCTCTTGAATGTATTGGCGAGTCCAAGTAAGGACGTGTGTTTTTCCGAGTCCGGGAGGCGCATAATAAGTGACACACCGGATTGCAGTTTGTTTGCTACATCGTGTCAGGAGGTCGCGGATTTCTGCCTTGACGTTGGCATGCAATGACGGAACATCCACGACCGAGTGCCAGGGAGACTGAACCACTTGATGAACGAACGGTTGTTCATCGGTCAGACCTCGAAGCTTCCAGATCAGGTCTTGTTCTTCCATCTTTCCGTCCTCCTCTTTTAGCTGGGCATTTCGACGTAAAACAAGAGTCCGTTGTCAGTCTGAATTCCTTCATGCGAGCGAGGCTCATTTTCTGGATTGCTGCAAACTTGGAGGATGACTTTATCTTCGGCTTGCCACTTTCTGAGGTATTCGTGGAATTGCTTCGGTGGCAGATCATCAACAGCTGACGTGACACGATCCGTGAGAACCGGGATGTTTACAAAATTACCAAGGTGGCTGTTTTGGCGAAGAAATTCTTCGTGCGTCTGCTTCGTCATCTCCCACAGTTGTTCTTCTGTCGGCGGGACGGGAACGAAATCATTTTCCCAAATTGGTGTCCCGTTCGAAGACTCTGGTTCCGGAGTTTGGGCTGTCGGCTCGGGTGCAGGAGTGGCTTCCGAAGGCTCAGGCTGTTTGTCGTCCTGCGTTTCGGCGACTCGTTCCTCGAACGATTTGATGGTCGTCTCGAGCTGATCGATCTGGTTCGTGTGGGCCGCAATTTCCTGCGACGTCCGCTTCGAAGTTTCGGCAATCTGTTGGTAGCTTTCCTCGACGTCGGCAAGGATGAGCGAACGAAATTGCTCCGCGGCGTTCTTCCACGAACTGCCGTCTCCAAAATCTTGGATGGCACTTTCGTAAAGCCGCGAAGCCTCTTCGAACTTCCCGTTCATTGACTCCATGGCTTCACCCGCCAGATTACCAATCCGTTGGCTGACTTTGGCGAGATCGTTAGAGAGGATCTCGCAAGCCGTCTCCCATTGCTTTCGCAACTTGTGGAACCCGTCGCGGAAGTGGGCCACCTGTCGTTCGACGGGCAAGTGAGAGAGCAGAAACATCTGGCCCTTCTCCATCAGGCGATATTTGTCGGCGGAGACCTTCTCTATGAGTTGTTGTTCCAACGCCGAATCGATCGCCGCTTGGTGTTTGGTCAGGTCCCCCTTCGCGAGCTTTTTGCCTTCTTTCGCTTTCTTCTCCACGACCTCCAAACACAACACCAACGCCTCTTGCTTGGCCATCTCCTCATGCTATACCAGTTCCCGTAATTCGGCCACAGGTACT